>JAFGXN010000061.1 GCA_016936615.1 Spirochaetales bacterium
AGCTCTATTTGGCAGTGAAGATGAAAGCTTCGAGGAGACAAGCCTCACCGACAGTGAAGATTCTAGCCCCGAAGATGGAGATGACCTCTCAGCTCTATTTGGCAGTGAAGATGATAGCTTCGAAGAGACAAGCCTCACCGACAGTGAAGATTCGAGCCCCGAAGCTGATGACTCTTTGACAGATTTTGATGATGTATCAGCACTGATGGATGGATTGCTAGATGATTCCTCTAAGCTTGATTCTGAGTCGGAGAATACAGATAATGCTTTTACTGAAGATTCTTTCGCTGGCTTTAGTGACGAAGATGAGGATACTAGTTTTACTGAGGATGCTGATTTTGGCAATACAGATGGAGAAATAAGTTTTGACGAGGAGTTTGGTGCTGGTTCAGATGATAACTCTTTTGAGAATGAGAGCTTTGGCGATGATGATATCTTCTCTCTAGATGGGTTCGACTCTTCGAGCGAAGAACAAGAGTCTGAAGCGGTGGAGGATTTTTCTACTGAGTCTTTAGATGATTCAGATGATGATATTCCTAGTTATTCACTAGACAAAGATACTGATGATTTGCTGAGTTTGGATGTTGATGGCTTTGATAGTTTCTTCGATAGTGGTGAATTTCATGAAGAAGAGGATGATGATGAGCCGGTAATAGCAAATGTTGCCCGCTCTAAGCAGTCAAAAACTAGCGGTTCCCAGGATAAGGCTGATAGCTATGACTATGTAATTACTGCTGAAGAGTTAGAAAAGATAAAAATAACATTGGTTCATCTTCCTCGTAATTTAAAGATAGCTGTTGAGGAATTTATCGGTGAGGGTGGATATCCAGAGGAAGATCTTGTAGGGTTGACCTCTCTCCTAGTTAAGGGCGCGCCACCTAAGAAGATTGCAGAGTATGTCAGTGAGAAATCAGGAGAAAACATAAGTCTTCCTGCTAAGTATTTAACAATGCGTGGAGTTGACTTTTTAACAGAGACAACTTCTCCGTGGTTTGTTTTTAAGAAAAAGGTTCTTCCTGTTGTCATTAAGACAGCAGTTTCAGCTGGCTTTATTGGGCTTGCAGTATATATGCTTTTTGTTGTTATAATTCCATATTTTAAAGTTCTTGATATGTATAAGGATGGATATCAAGCATTAGAACAAAGGAATTTCCACGATAGTGTTAGACTTTTTGATATCGCTTTTGAATCTCGTCCGATGAAGAAATGGGTTTTAAAATATGCTGATGGGTATATCTATAATCGCCAATATGTTTTAGCTCAGGAGACATACAAAAAGGCTCTTGAGTATCGGTGGGATAAGGATGCTATATTAGGTAGTGCTAGGCTTGATCACTTTGTCTTTGAGGATTATGAAAAATCTCAGAATTTATTAGATCTATTTTTGGAATATGGTGATCCAAAGGATTTTAGAAAATCAGAGTATTTTAATGATTATGAGCTTAGGATGCTTTCGTTCTGGAATTGTATGAAACTAGCAGAAACAGATCCTGATAAGTATTTTGAAGCTGGTGATCATTTGACTCGTATCTATGAAAAAGATGCTAGTAATTTTAGGCTTATTCAAGCCCTTATGTATTTTAATTACGTAACAGGAAAAGATGATCTTTTTAATGATTTGCGAAAGACTGTTTTTGATGAAATTTATATTGAAAAAAGAAAAAAACATATTGATATACCTATTGCACTTGAGATGTGTGAGTATTTATATGAAAAAAACGAATTTGACAAGTTTCAGGGTCTTATAAGATTGTTACGAGAAATTGACAAGGATATTCCTGAGTTATATTATTTGCAGGCTAAATATTTTAATAGTAATAAGAAATATGATGATGAGCGAAGAAATATAAATATCTGCCTCTCTGTTCTAGACTCGTATTCCCAGAATAGATACTTTCCAGAGGCTCGAAGGTTTATCGAGAAGGATTATCTTGCTATGCGTGCTGAGATGTTTAATATGAGGGGTGAAAATAACAAGGTAAGAAATAGAATTATGGAAGCTGAGAGTGATTTTCAAAAAAGCGTTAATATTTTTTACAATTTAAGCGAACGTCATGTTGTGGAGAAGGGGCAGAGATTTGGTAGAATTTTCTATAATTTAGGAACTTTATATTATGATCAGGTAAATAATCTTGATGTTGCTCATATCCAGTTTTCAGATGCGATAGAGAATGGTTTTTGGCAACCTGATATGGGGTATAAGCTTGGTTATATTGAGTATTCAAATGAAATCTTTGATAAATCATTATTGCAGCTTTATCAGACTGATTTAGAAGTTCCTGAGCGTCCTGCAGTTCTCTATTCGATTGCTAATGCGCTTTATCAGAGGAATAATTTGAATTCTGCTCGTGGATATTATTCACATCTGATCGCAGGGCTTGAGAGTAGGAGAAAGTATTTTGCTATTGAGATTCCAAGTAAGGTTGAGCATATTGATATTCTTTATGGATTGATTCTTGCGTATAACAATCATGGAGTAGCCTCGTATGACCTATATAAACGCACTGGAGATAAAACTTATATAAATGAAGCATATTTAAGCTTTGTTCAGGCTAATGAGTACAAGGATAGGCTTACGCGAGATTCTGTTACATATGAGAGACCTAAGTGGTATTCAGATATAATGGATGAATCATATCCTATTTTAGTTGCGAATAATGTACCGTTGTTAAATATCTCTAAGATGAATAGCCCTGGCGTAGATAAAGATTTGATTTTCTTTACAAAAATTCCCAAGAATTGGGATGTCTTTCCATTTCTTTCAAGTGACTTGAAGACTATGGCTGACTTTGTCCCATCTTTTGATGAGGAAGCTATTACTCCATCAATCTTTGATTAGAGCATATCTGCGTTTTTGTTCAGCATCTCATTTAATTGCTCAGCTTCTTTTTCTAGCTTATCAGCTGCACTTGCAAGATTATCAGCAGTGTTTGCGTTATGCTGAGTTACATTGTTTAGCTGTTCGATTCCTGCAGATATCTGATTTGTTCCATCAGATTGCTGGTCGGTGTAGAGTGCGATATTTCTAACAAGTGTGGCAGTCTTTTTTATCCCTTCTACAATTTGATTTATGAGATTTCCAGCTTCTTGTGTTATTTCAACTGATTGTGTTGTTATCTGGGTTATTTTGTCAGCCTCTTTCTTGCTTCTTTCTGCTAATTTTCTTACTTCCGAAGATACTACAGCAAAACCTCTTCCGTTCTCTCCTGCTCGGGCTGCTTCGATAGCTGCATTTAATGAGAGAAGATTAGTCTGTGCTGCTATCTCAGTGATTACGCTAATCTTGTCAGTTATATCCTTGATTGCAATAATTACATTTTCAACTGCTTGATTTCCCTTGTCAGCATATGCTGCTGATTCTGCTGCAATCTGGTCTGTTTCTTTAGCATTGGTGCTGTTTTCTATAAGCGTAGAGTTGATCTCTTCGATAGATGATGCAATCTCTTCTACACTTGCTGCTTGCAATGAGGTCTCTTTGCTGACAACCTCTGCAGATCTTTTTACAATATTTGCAGTTTCGCTAAGAACGTTAGCAGAGTCTTTTATTGAAACTAGTAGGTTTTTAATTTTTTTGTACTGCTTAGCATTTTTTTCAGCCTCACTTTCAGATCTTACTAGAGCTTTTTCGTTTACAAAGCTTATGAGGAATGAGAAAGCACAAATTCCTACAAATGCTACGGAGTTGTCTACCAGAAAATCTGATCTTTCATAGTCGGTAAGATCAAATGTTTTAAATGCTACAAGGAATGTGTAGGAAAAAAATGTTGCTAGATTGATGAAATTATAGATTAGAACGTACCACTTTCCAAGTAGGAGAGGAATTCCAAGGAGAGCTGCTGATATGAAAATTATTGAATCTAGGGTTGCTAAAATTGAACCAGAATCATCAAATATAAGAGTTGCCCAGACTGCTAGTAGTATTATTATGATTATAATGTTGGCTGATGTTTTATAAAAACCTTTTTTCAGTAGGTAAAGATTAATAAATAGAACAGCCAGGGCTATCCCAAGAGGAACTTGAGTAGCTGCCATTCCATCATCGCTTGATAATATGAATCCAACGAATATCATAATTATTAATATTACAATAACCGTAAGGTTGATGTATACCGCAACCTTAGCCTTCAGTTTTTGTATAAAATTTTTCTTTTCATACACTCTTACAAAAAAATTAAAAAAATTACTAAAATAGTTTGTTGCTTTCATACTTAAAGAATAGGAATAGTAAAAAGGATTTGCAAATAATAAAGGCTATTTTTTGAAAAAAGAGAATAAATAGAATAAAATTAATTGAGAGAAGGTGGCCTATGGAAGATATTTTTAAGGAAAGAGACAAAGATATAAATCGTGATGAAGTTCAAGCTATAATTTCTAAAATTTCAATCTTTGGAGCCTTGTCGAAGGAACAGATTCAGACTCTTCTTGATAAAATGGAAAAATTTTATTTTGTTGAGGGCGAGCGGATTTTTAAGCAGGGAGATCCTCCTTCAAACATCTATGTCGTGAAGAGTGGTAGCGTAGATATTAGGTTGGAAAAAGATGGAGATGTTTTTTTCCTTGCTAATCTTGATGTGGGGGAGTGTTTTGGAGAGACTTCTGTCATTGGTATACAAGGCCACTCTGCTAGTGCATATGCAAAGGAAGACACAGAGTTGATTATTTTGTCAAGGCAGGCCTTGTTTGGATTTTATGAAGAGGATCCGAAGTTATTTGGAATGGTTCTTTTAAATATTGCTCGGGAGGCTTGCCGCAGGCTTAATCGAGCTGATATGCTTTTATCAGAGAGTTATAAAAAGAATGGAAAAAATGAATAATTTGCTATTTTAGCCTATTTGGGTTTGATATATTTAAGTTTTTATACTAAAATCATCTAAAATGTGGAGGCATATATGGTTAATTTAGAGATTCGACGAGCAACAGAGAAGGATGTGGATGATTTTGTTGATCTTTATTTAATTCACTCTAATTATTATTTTTCACTCATATTTGGAAAGCATAAACGGAAGTTACTTAAGGATATCTTTCCAAAGCGAAGACATTTCTTTAGTTACGAGAATACGTTGATTGCCGAGGTTGATGGAAAGGTTGCAGGAATGGCACTTTTTAATCTGCCTGAGAAGAAGGATGAAGAGAAGCTTCGATCTCATAAATTTATTGCAAGTAATATGAGCTGGAGGATTTTGTTCACGCTTTTTCCTATGTTGAAATCTTCATTAAAGGGAAAATTCTTTTTGTTTGATGATGAAGACTTCTATTTACAATCTGTTGCTGTCTATCCAGAGTATCAAGGGCTTGATATTGATAATAAGTTGCTTGAGGCTCTTGAGGATTATGCAAAGAGTAAAGAGTTAAAGAGAGCGGTAATTACAACTGAGCAACGAAATGAAGATTTGCAGAAAGTATTAGAGAATAATGGATTTATCAAAGATTCATATATTAAAAAATTTAAATTAAGAGGACAAGAGTTCTCTTACACAAAGATGGTTAAGGTCTTCTAGTAATATTCCAACGTTTCTTCTGTTTTGAATCCTAGCTCGTACGATAACTTTTTTGCAAATGAGCATATTATTTCAGCTAATTCTCTATCTCTACTTGGTGGGAAGGTTGTCCTTGGTGCTGTTATTCCTATGGCGGCACAAATTTCTCCATCCGCGTTGAAAATCGGCGCTGCAATGCATCTTATTCCAATTGAATATTCCTCATCATCTATGCTGTAGCCTTGTGAGCGAATCTTATCTATCTCGGTTGCTAACTCTTTTTTAGAAATTATAGTTTTGTCAGTCATTTTTTTCATTTTTGTTACTTGTACATACTCGTTCAGCTCTTCTTTACTCTTTGATGATAAGAAAATTTTGCCTGTTGATGAGCAGTAGAGGTCAACTCGCGTTCCTGGTCGTGAGGCGACGTGCAATGGGTTAGGGCTATCAAAGACATCAATTATCATTGCTTTATCTTGGTCTGGAATTGCTATGTGGGCGGTTTCTTTTAGTTGAGTTGAGATTTGTTCTAGGTATGAGCGGGAAAGTTTTTTTATGTTTGTGTTGTTCAGGGCTTTTAGACCGCAGTAGATTAGGTTATTTCCAGCTTTGTAGAGGTTGCCTTCTCTGTCGATAAAGCCTTCGCTGCATAGACTTCCGAGAATTCGTGTAAGTGTTGTGTGAGGGATATCTAACTTTGTGCGTAGTTCACTTGCGCAGAGAGGTTGATTTGACTCTGATATAATCTTTAACAGTTTGCATGCATTTTTTAGATTCGGTATAGTATATTTTTCCATTACCCGATTATATATAGCAATTTTTTATTTGTAAATCTTTTTGATAATTAAAAAAAGTATTTATTGACAGTTAAGGATACTCGGTGTTATCATAATTTATATTTTAGTAATTTTTGAATATTGATGTTCATATTTGAATACGAGGTTTTTGTGAAAAGAATAATATTTGTAATTTTGTTTATCTCCTTTGCAAATTGTTTTGCTGAAGGTCTAGAGATCTCTTTGGGTTTAGCTGATGATGCGGTTGCTGATTTTTCTGGAGTTGTTGATGTAAAAGTTGATTTGGGTGGTTTTTCAAATCTCTCTGTCGTGGATTTAGATTCAAACCAGGAGTATCCTTTGTTTCAGGTATCAGAGCAGTGTGAAGATTTGGTATTTATTTATGTTGATTTGAAGCGCGGAGAGAGTCGTAGATTCTTGTTTGCGGATAGATCTATGACTAAGGTTTCTTATTATTTTTGCAGATCTCTCTATATTTTTCCCCAGAGGAGTGATTTAGCCTGGGAGAATAATCTCGCAGCGTATCGGGTCTATGGTCCACTCTTGAAAAAGTCTGCTGAGCGGTCGGGGGTGGATTGTTGGACAAAGCGAATATCCTCAAATGTGGTTGAGAGATGGTATTCGTTGGAATTTTCCGGTGAGCAATCGTATCACGAGGATAATTCTGAGGGGTTTGACCAGTATAGTGTTGGTTCAGGGCCTGGTTGTGGAGGGGTTGTTTTTTCTTCTTCTAGCAAGAAGTTTTACAACTCAAACACCTTTGCTGAGTATGAAATTTTAGAGAGTGGTCCGGTCAGGACAAGGTTTAGATTAGAGTATGAGGGCTTTCTAGCTAGTGGAGTTAAGATTACTGAGAGTCGGATTGTTTCGTTAGATTATAACAGTTTCTTGTCTCACTTTGTAGTTGATGTGGATCTTTCTCGTCCGAGTTCAAAGCTTAATTTTTCACCAGGGCTTGCTTTTTTTAAAAAAGAGAATAGTATCGTGTATGGTGAGGATTTTGCTTTGTGTAGTGGGAGATTGTTCGACTATAAGGCTTTTTCTGCTATAGCTCTACTCTCTGGTAGCTCTAAATTTTCACCAGAAGAGACCAACAATCTTGGCAGCTTTCTCTCTGCCTTCGCTCCGTTGTCACAATCTTCAAGGCTTGAGTATCTTGCGGGCCTTGGCTGGGAGGAATCTCCAGTGGCGGTTAATTCAATCGAGAGTTGGGAGAGTATAGTTAGTGGTGAGATTTGCTCGCGCAAGCTCTTGCCATCTATAAAAATAATTATTCAAAGGGGAGAGTAATGAAGAGGATATTTATTTGTTTGTTGTTCTGCGGGTTAGCATCGATTGTTAGTGCTAATTTTAGCGATGATTACACTGTGAATGATGTGAAAAAGGTATGCAATGCTGTGGCAGATTGGCATTTAGCACATCCCGGGATGTATGGTTGGACAAATTGGACAACTGGTGCGGAGTATTCAGGTCTTGTCGAGTGGGCTGAGTATGGTGGTGATAAGTATTTTAGAAAATTGAAATTTCGAGCAGGCCTTGCTGGATGGAAGCTTGGTCGAGCTGAGTATTTTGCTGATGATCACGCTGTGGGTTGGTACTATTTAGAACTTTATAGAAGGTATGGTCGTGAGCGGATGATGGCTGATGTCAAGAAGGTCTTTGATTATGTCTTGGATAATCCTCCTGATGTTGATTTAGCCTTTGATCCAGATAGGAAAGAGAGGTATAAGTATTATGATCTGTCTCAGAAGCGCTGGAGTTGGTGTGATTCGCTTTTCATGGCGCCTCCTGTCTGGTTTAATCTGTATGATTTAACTAAGGATGTCAGGTATCTTGATTACGCTAATGCTGAGTGGTGGGCTACTACAGATTATCTTTTTGATGAGAGTGAAGATCTCTATTTTCGTGATAGTAGGTTTTTTGATCAGAGAGAGGCAAATGGAGAGAAAATTTTCTGGGGACGAGGTAATGGCTGGGTCTTTGCTGGTCTGATAAAGGTTCTAAAATATTTTCCAGCTGACCATCCTGATAGAGTTAGATATGAAGAGTTGTTTCAGAAGATGGCTGCTCGTTTGGCAGGTTTGCAGGATCAGAAAGGTTATTGGCATGCAAGTCTGTTAGATCCTGAGTCATATCCCAATCCAGAGTCAAGTTCGACTGGGTTTTTCTGTTATGGGTTTGCTGCTGGGATAAATATGGGCTTGTTAGATGCTCAAGAGTATCTTCCTGTTGTCAACAAAGCCTGGTCTTTCCTTGTTAGTGCGGTTCATCCAAATGGTATGATGGGTTGGGTTCAAGCCATCGGTGAGGATCCTCGTGATGTTAAGTTCGGAGATACTGAGACCTATGGTGCTGGTGCTTTTCTTCACACTGGGGCTCAGATTTATCAGCTTGTTGAAAAGGGGATTTTGGTAGATGAATAAGAGAATTCTGGTATTGCTGATACCGTTTCTAGCTGCTTGTGCTGGATTTAAATATACTCCAGGGACAAACTCGTATGAGGAGTTTGTTCTCGGTTCAGATGGGGCTTGGTGCTGGTTCTCTGATACTCGTGCAATTGTTGCAGGTGATTATCTTTATACTGGTTGGGTAAAATCTTGCGGTTCTATCGAGGTTGTTGAGAGGAATCTCAAGAGTGGGGAGTCAAAAATTGAGAATTTGAGTCCTAGTCTGGAGATTGATGACCATAATAACCCTTCATTTGTTAAGTTAAAAGGTGGTAAGATTCTTGTTTTTTATTCAAAACATTCAACTGATGAGGGAATAATGATGAGATCAAAGATTGTTGGGGCAGATTCTTGGGGTGACGAGATGAGTTTAAAATTGAACAATCTTGAAGGCTACAAGGCTTCGGGCTATTTCGGTGATTACGAAGGGGCAATTCATAATCTCTACACATATTCTAATCCTATGTATCTCGAGGATGTTGGTGAGAATGGTCGATTGTTCCTTTTTTGGAGAGGGCTAGATTACAAGCCTAATTATGCATGGTCTGATGATCGTGGTGAAACATGGAGCAAGGGCTTTATTGCTGTTAGTTCAAAAATATCTAATCGTAATCAGCGCCCATATGTGAAATATTTTTCAAATGGTAAAGATACAATCCACATAGCCTTCACTGATGGTCATCCGAGGAATGAGGCTGAGAACAAGGTCTATTATATGAAATTTCAGGATGGAGCCTTTCGCAATAGTGATGGAGATATTCTATCAGAATTGGGAGGAATGCCAGTAGATCCATTGTCTGCAGATCTTGTCTACGATGCTAGTCTAGGGCGTAGTTGGATCTGGGATATCAAGGCTGATCTCGATGGAAAGCCTAGAATTGTCTATACGGTCATGCCAAGTGAGGTAGAGCATAATTATTATTTTGCTAGTTTAAATGATGGAAAATGGAATTCAAGCTATGTAGCATATGGTGGAAGATGGTTTCCTTCGACACCTCTCTTTGCTAAGGAGCCAGAGCCTCACTATTCGCCTGGGATTGTTCTTGATTCTGTCGATACTGATAGAGTCTACTTTTCTAGCTTCACTGAGACCGGTTATGAGCTTTTTACTGCGGTCAAGAGAGAGTCTACATGGGATAGCTCTTCAATAACTGAGAACTCAGCCCATAACAATGTTAGACCATACTCATTTTCTTATGGGGGAGAGAGCTATCTTCTCTGGATGCAGAATCTTAAATATGTTCATTATACAAATTTTAAGTCTAGGATTTTATTGAAAAAAATGGAGTTTTAACAATCTGCGATTCTCCTCCTTGCTTGGTGAGGAGGGGTTAATCGTGTTTGTTTGCTTCAATCACGGATATTAGTACTTGTTTTTTTACAGGAGGAGAGAACCAGTACCCCTGTATTAAATCACAGCCAAGATTCTTGATAAAATCAATCTGAGCATCTTTCTCTGTTCCCTCAGCTATAACTTTTAGCCCGAGTCCATAAGCCATATCAATTATTGCCTTGAACATTGCAACAGCTCGCTTATCGTTTGGAAGAAAATCTATAAATGATTTATCAATCTTTAACTTATCGATAGGGTAGTTCTGAAGATAGGAGAGAGACGAGTAGCCTGTTCCGAAGTCATCAAGTGAAAAGTTAGAACCCTTGTCTCGTAACTTATTTATTATAGCTATTGTACGATTGCTATTTTCGATAAAACTTGATTCTGTTATCTCGAATTCTATATGTTCAAAATCTATCTTGCTGTTTTCGATGATTTTTATAATATTCTTTATATTTTTTTCATTATCGAAATGTCTAGCAGAAAGGTTTATTGATGTAAAAAAATCTGGATAACCAAGACCTCGTATCTCTTCAAGATCGCGACATACTATCTCTAGTAAAAATTCTGTAATTTCGAGAATTAGATTATTTTCTTCTGCTATTGGAATAAAATCTGCTGGAGGAATAAATCCTTCATCAGTCTGCCAGCGGATTAGAGCTTCGCAACCTTTTACCTTCATTGTGCTTAACTCAAGTTGTGGTTGATAATAGACCTCAAGCTCTTTATTCATTAATGCGCGTCGAAGGCTACTCTCTAGCGTGTAGCGCTTAATTACCTTTTGGTTCATTGATTTTGTGAAAAGTGTAAAATCCTCTGAGTTATCATCTTTCGATTTGTGTAGCGCTGTATCAGCCTGTTTTATCAATATTTCAGGAGCTGTCAAGTAATCTTCTGGAATAGATATTCCTATATTTATCTGGATAAAAATCTCTGAATCTTCAATCGAGAAAGGGTATTTTAGTATTTCAATTAAGTTCTTTGTGAATTTTTCCACATAATCTGTATTCTTTACCTCTTCAAGCAGGATTAAAAATTCATCCCCACCAAGCCTAGAGATTGTAGTTGCAAAACCCTTGACCTCTTGTACTCGTTTTATAAAATCTATTAAAAGTAGATCGCCTTTTTTATGTCCATAGTTTTCATTTATCGATTTGAAGTTTTTTATATCAACAGCAAGGACTGCAATTTTTTTATTATACTTTTTCATATCAGATGTTGCAGCCTTGAGGTATTTTATAAAAGTCTCTCGGTTAGGGAGATCAGTTAGCTCATCGTATCGATTTTTGTATTCGATAAGGTGTTTGCTTCGTTTCAGATCTGTGATGTCGTGGAAGAGACCAGCGAATTTTTTTACTTGTTGGTTGATATCATAGATAGCATTTATATTTAACCAGGCAGGGAAGATCTCTCCGTTTTTCCTTCGATTCCAGACTTCGCCTTCCCATTCTCCAGACAAGGTAATCGATTCCCACATCTCTTTGTAAAAAATAATATCGTGTCTGCTTGATTTCAGGATACTTGCCTTTTGTCCAATAACATCATCCTCGGTATAGCCTGTAATTGCAGTAAAGGCCTTGTTAATCTGTTCTATTGTCCCGTCTTTATCCGTGATTATTAGCGCTTCAATTGATTTACTAAAGACCTTTGAGGATATTTCTATAAAATCTTGAGCCTTCTTAATTCGTGTTATGTCTCTCACAATGGCAAGTAGTACAATGGTATTGCCAATTTCGACCTTGCTTACGCTAATCTCTGTATCAATTATATGTCCATTTAAGTCTTGGTGTTGCCATTCGAAGATTTGTGTCTTTCCAGCATAGGCATTGTTGATAAAGTCAATCTCCATTGCGAAGGAGCTAGCACCACCAGCTTGGTATGGCGGTGAGAGCATGCCTGGTGACATGCCAATTATCTCTTCTCGAGATCTTTTGAATAGTCTTTCAGCAGCCTTGTTGCATTCGATTATCTTGTTTTCTTTTAGTAAAAAAATTGTATCGCTTGCAGCATTAAAGATTGTCTCGTATTTTTTTTGATTATTTTCAATTTCAATTTGGTGGGCTCTTAGCTGATGAATTAGAACAAAAAGTGATATTGCAATCTGGATTACAAAGATTGTGAAATAGCTTATTCCTGCAAGAATTGGCATTTTATAGAAGAAAGCAAATAAAATAGCTAGAATTCCCCATATCAGATATAACGTGGCAATTGGTGTCTTGATCTTTTTTGAGATTGTTGCGGATATTCTTGTCACAAATCCAGTGAAAATATATATAATTCCAGAAAAAATAAAGGTCAGAACTAGATCTATATCTGGCCTCTTCGAGAGAATAGATACTAGCAGTACTGTTAAGGTTATCAATCCCCCCCAGAGAAAGAATATAATGTAGTTTATAGATTTTTTTATAGTGACTGTTCCTTTTAGTATGAAAAAAACAAAAAAGATTGTTAATATTATTGAAATAAAGGAGAATTGTTTGAGTCCGACGTTTGAGAAATAGATTATCTTAAAAAAGGCTTGGAGTGTCAGTACTGAGTGTGCTATTGCAATGAAGAGGACGCTTTTTTTTTTCTCAAAAATATAGATTATCCAAAACGAGATCCCCATGAAGAGCAGAGCTGATGTTTGTACAATCATTGCTATTGTAAATATTTCTAGCATAATAAAATTTTAACACTTTAAGGTAAAAAACACAAATTTATTGTTACATAAAAACTTTTTTATTATATAATTTTCTTGGAGGTAATATGAAGATTGGGTTTGTTCAGTACTCCCCTAGGTTGATGGAAGTTGAGAAGAATATTAAGAGGTTTGAAAAAATTTTGGGAGACTCCTCGGTTGAGCTGTTAGTTTTGCCAGAGTTAGCATTTTCTGGATATAATTTTGAGTCGAGAGATGATTTACAGGTCACCGCGGTTAAGGTTCAGGAGATTGTTATTCCTTTTCTGATTGATTTAGCGAAGAAGAGAGAGATGACGATTGTTTCTGGTCTTGCGTATCTTGAAGGCGATAAGATTTTTAATAGCGCGGTTCTATTTAGGCCTGATGGTGAGTTTTTTATATATAAAAAGTCGCATCTATTTGCGAATGAGAAGGCTCTGTTTGATTTTGCTGAGGCTGATTTTCGGATTCATGATATTGGTGGGGTAAAAATAGGAATGTTAGTCTGTTTTGACCATCTTTTTCCCGAGGCTGCAAGATCATTGGCTTTGCAAGGTGCTCAGATTATCTGTCATCCGTCAAATCTTGTTCTTCCTGAGTTAGCCATGCTTACAACTCGGGTCAGGTCAATCGAGAACAGGGTCTTCTGGATACTTGCTGATAGGGTTGGGCATGAGGTCAATTCTAAGTTTGATTTAACATACAATGGACAGAGTCGAATATATGATACTAGAGGTAATTGTCTTATAAGCGCGGATAGTGTAGAAGAGGGATTGTTTGTTGTAGAAATTGACCCCGAACAAGCGCTTGATAAGGGTCTTGGCGACTCAAACAATTTGTTCGGGGATAGACAACCTGAAGGGTATTTGCAGATTGTTAGGCCTAATTAGACTGTGGCTCTATCATAATAGAAGTATCAAATCCATATTGTTCAGCTACAGCGTTCATCTCTGCTTCTAGCTCAGGTGTAAATGTTGCCATATCTCTTACAAGATACCATAGATACCTTGTTGAACCACCAGCAACAACTGCGTATGAATACTCTCCATTCACTTCAGGTCCAAGCATTATTACGTTGTAATCTGCGAAGAATACCCTACCTGGATCAAAGGCTACTCTTAGATGCCCTGGTTTATTTTCAGGATCTGGGATATATGCTTGAGCAATTGCTTCGCTTTCTGTCTCTTTTACTGTATTTGTTCCAGCATTTACAACTTTTATTGCTACATATCCTTTCTCGTTTATACCTAGATTTGTGTAGGTAGCAGTTGTAAATATTAGATTTTTCTCAAAAGTATTGTCAATCCTTTTTGCTTCATACCATGTTCCCATGTATTTGTCTACTTCAATACTTGTTACAGTCGTAAGACTTCTCGAAAAGCTGTTTGGTGCCATACACGAAAATGTGAATAATGCACTTACTGTTAAAAATAATATTTTTTTCATATTAAACTCCTTAT
>JAFGXN010000062.1 GCA_016936615.1 Spirochaetales bacterium
AAATTAAAAAAACTGCTAAAATAATCAAAAAAAATCGTTTCATAATATTGCTTTTTAATCTTAAAAAAAATAAACTTGCCTTATGAAAAAAATTATAGCACTTATTTTTATATTTGTCACATCTTTTTTAACAATTTATGCACAAGATGTTCAAATAAATTTGGGGTTTTCCACAGGTTATGGGTTTTCTTACATTACAGATGATGAGAATTACTATCAGAACTCAATCAACAATACAATCAACCTTGATTTTATATTTTATAAATATGCAAAGCTCAAGACAACGCTCAACTATGATCACTATTTTACAGAGGGACCTTTCGGACTTACCCTTATCCGAGAATCAAACGACATAGGGATGGAGTTTCTGGCTGGATTCAACATCCCTTTTGCTGTAAATAACCTAGATATAGAGTTTAGCCTTCTTGGTGGCGGTGGTTTCCGATATGGATTCTATACCGACTCTAACAGATTCTTCTATCCAACTGGGGGACTCCAAGCTGAGATGACTTTCTATCCTGAAATTTATGGAAGAAAAAACCTTGGGCTTGGATTTATAATCCCTTACTTTGCCCAAATTCGCGCAGACTCAATTTATCATAGGAGTGGATTTAGCTTTTTGCTTACATATAAAATCTACGGATAATCCCTTCTCAAGACTTCTAGCATTGCTTCAAACCTCTCTGGAATGTCAGCTCTAAATCGAACTGTAGCCTTAGTCTCGAAAAGCTTAATCTCAAGTTTTTGAGCGTGTAACATAAGAGTTGTCTCAGGGAAATTATTATCCTTACGAGAGTATATTGGATCTCCAAGTATTGGCCATCCTTTTCCAGAAAAATGCACTCTTAGTTGATGAGTTCGGCCTGTCTTTGGCATCATTTTAATATAGGTATATCCTTGAAAATGTTCTATAACCTCATAATCTGTTATTGCAACCTTACCATTAGCATCAGTGGTATCTTTATAACGCTTACGATTAGCCCTATCTCGAGACTGAAAGGTCTCAATACGACCAGTCAATGGAAAAATTTTGCCTTTTACAATAGCGTAATAGACCTTCCTAGCCGAATGATCTGCAAATTGCGAGGAGTAATACTCAAGTGCTGCCTCTGTCTTTGCAACTAATATAACACCAGAAGTATCTTTATCTAATCGATGGACAATACCTGCCCTTTCAGGAATCTCTTCACTACCTGTTAATGTATATTTGTGAACTAAAGCATTAACTAGCGTATCATCCGGATGACCTACTGCAGGATGAACAACTAGCCCCTGAGGTTTATTTATTACGATTGTGTGATCATCTTCATAGATTATATCTAATTCGATATCATTAGGCTTGAAAAAGTCTATATCCAGTTCAGGTTCATTTAACTCAACCTCAACAATATCTCCACTCTTTAATTCTAAAGAGAGCTTTGCAGCCTTACCATTAACAACCAAGGAGGTTAATCGTTTCTTCAGGGCTGCCCTTGAGACACCGTCAATAGTGCTAGTCAAAAAGATATCAGCTCGTTGCGTCCTATCTAACTCATGAAAATACTCAAACTTATAATACACTCTCTGACTCCTGTGGTTTCTCTTCTGGCAAATCTTCATTCTCAACAGAATCTGAACTATCATCACCATCTGCTGGATCTTCAATATTCTGGCTCTCAGGTTCACCATCTGAACTTTCTTCACCTTCTGCTGGATCTTCAATATTTTGGCTCTCAGGTTCACCATCTGAAGATTCTGATTTTTCAGCTTTACTATCAATTATTGCTGGTGGATCAGATTTCTCAGCTTCAGTTCGCTGCCTTAAAAGCTCTAACTTATCGTTGCGCTTCTTGTTGTAAATAATTATATCAGTAATTGCAATAATAATAGAGGCACCAACAACAGAGCCAATTAATATTCCCTTGTTAGTAAGCTCTTCTTTCTGACGATCTGCTTTCTCCGCATCAGTAGCATTTGAAGAAAGATCTGGAGGATTGTAAGCAGCAGAAAAAGCAGTATTCCCAATAAAAAACAGCAAAGGCAATGCGCCAAAGAATATTGATTCAAAACGCCGTAGCTGAATAACAGCTTCAGGCATATTTGAAAAATCATAGGGCTTAGGAGAGTATTTATCAAAGGCAATTAGATTATTAAAGTCGTTCTGGAAATTTTCAATTGAAATTGCAGCCTTATTCTTTGCATCGACCTCATCTTTATCTCCACCAAGAAGACCTTGCGCTGAGACTGTCACAAAAGCAAGTATAAGCATTAAACACAGTATAAGTCTTTTCACTTACCGACACTCCTAGAATTAAATATAGCTGTTCCAACCCTAACAAGATTAGATCCCTCTTCAACAGCAATCTCATAATCATTGCTCATACCCATTGAGAGAGTATCTATATCGAGTTCTGGATAACGATTGATAAGAGAATCAAATAAGACTTTTAGCATACGAAAAGAGGTTCTAATAGTCTGCTCATTATCAGTAAATGGAGCCATAGTCATCAGCCCTCTTATTCTCAAATTTGGTAACTCTAAAATCTTATCAAGATCTTGATAGAATTTATCGGTACTTCGATATCCGTATTTAGCCTCTTCACCTGAGGTATTATATTCAAGCAGAATATCAATATTCTGATTACTAGCAAGAGCAAACTTTGACAATGCCTCAGCCGTAGCCAACGACTCAATCGACTGAACACACTTAAAATTCTGTGGTATAAATTTTGCTTTATTCTTCTGGAGATGTCCAATTAGATGCAACTGAGCATCTTCAATATCAATTAGACTAAACTTAGGAATAGCCTCTTTAATTCTATTTTCACCAAACAACTTTATTCCAGCTTTGTACGCAGCTAAGACATCCTCTGCTGGCCTAGTCTTTGAGACAGCCATAAGATCGACATCGCTGTAATCACGTCCAGCTCGCTGTGCTGACAAAAAAATCTTCTCTCTTACTTTTTCGATATTCTCGGTAATCATAAAAACTCCGTGTATATTTTATTCTATTTGCTAGTAAAAAACAAGCAGATACTTTTACTATTTTTTTATTTATGGTAATATAAAATTGGAGTTAATTATGGATTTAAATAAATTACGAAATATTGGAATCATGGCACATATTGATGCTGGAAAAACAACTACAACAGAGAGAATTTTATTTTACACAGGAAAAAGTCACAAGATTGGCGAAGTAGATGATGGTCAGGCTACAATGGATTGGATGGAGCAAGAGCAAGAGAGAGGAATCACAATCACTAGTGCTGCTACTACTTGTTTCTGGAAGGATCATCAGATTAACATTATTGACACCCCGGGACATGTGGATTTCACCGCTGAGGTTGAGCGTTCACTGAGAGTCCTTGATGGTGCTGTAGCGGTCTTCTGTGCAGTTGGCGGTGTTCAACCCCAATCTGAGACAGTTTGGGCTCAAGCAAATAGATACAAGGTTCCGAGAATAGCATTCATAAACAAGATGGATAGAACTGGCGCTGATTTCTACGAAGTTGTCAGCGAAATTCAAGATAAATTTAACGTTAAGACATTACCTCTTCAAATTCCAATTGGAAAAGAGAGTGAGCTCGAAGGCGTAATTGATTTGATAAAAATGAAAGAGATTAAGTGGAATACTGATGATTCTGGATTAACTTTTGAATATAGCGAGATTCGTGACAGCTATAAAGATAAGGCAGATGAATATAGAGAAAGACTTTTTGATACATTGTCAGAATTTAATGATGAGATTATGGAGCTTTGTCTGGAAGAGGCAGAAGTACCAGAAGAATTAATCATATCCACAATCAAGACAGCGACAGTTAATCGGGAGGTTCTTCCTATCTTGACTGGCTCTTCATTAAAAAACGTCGGAACCCAGCCAGTGCTTGACGCAGTTGTAAACTTTTTACCTTCCCCAAATGAAGCAGTAAAGGCAATTGGCTACGATGTGAAGAAAGATTCTGATATCGAGATTGCCTGTGATCCAAAAGGACCTGCTCTTGCCCTAGTCTTTAAAATTCAAAACGATAGAGAAGCTGGATTCTTAGCCTTTATCAGAGTCTATTCTGGTGAAATTAAAAAGAACACAGCTGTCTATAACATAAGTCAAAAAAGCAGAGAGAGAATTACACGACTATTCAGGATGCATTCAAATAAGCCAGAACAGATTGATACACTTACTGCTGGTGATATTGGAGTAGCTGTCGGGACGAAACTGTCTAGAACAGGAGATACTATAGGGAGCGAGGGAAAGCAAATCTTACTTGAGAATGTTGAATTTCCTGAACCTGTTATCTCAATCTCGATTGAACCAAGATCTGCAGACGATTCTGACAAATTACTAAAGGCGCTAGACATCTTGCAACGTGAAGATCCTACATTTACAGTGCGTGAAGATGAAGAGACTGGCCAGACCATTATATCAGGTATGGGAGAATTACATCTCGATGTCCTTGTTACACGTTTAAAATCAGACTATAAGATTGATGCTAGAGTTGGAAAACCTCAAGTTACCTACCGGGAAGCAATTACAACAAAAGCAGAAGCTTCCCATACTTTTAAAAGGCAGATTAACAAGAAGGATTCATTTGCAGCTGTTACATTTAAGGCTGAACCTCTTGAAAAAGGCAAAGAGAATGAATACATCAGCAAGGTTGGCGAAGATAAGTTACCTAGAGAGTTCCAGGATGCAGTTAGACGTGGAGTTCTCTCTAGCTTTAATTCAGGAATCAAACTTGGCTATCCAATTGTAAATCTAAGAATCACAATGATTGACGCAGAGTATGACCAACAATTAGCAAATCCTGCTGCATACGAGGCTGCTGCTTCAATGTGCTTTGATGATGTATGCCAAAAAGCAAGCCCTATTCTTCTTGAGCCAATTATGAAGATTGGAATTATGTGTCCACAAGAGTTTGTTGGAGATGTTATAAGCATTTTTACATCAAAAGGCGGATTTGTAAGCAGTATTGAGAATAGATCTACAATGGAGCTTGTACACGGAGAGAGCCCGCTTATCAATATGTTTGGGTTTACTACAGAATTACGAAGCCGAACACAAGGTCGTGGCTCATTCTCGATGGAATTCTCACACTTTAGCGAGAAACTTAACTAGACTTGAATTGAAAAAATCTGATTTTTGCCACCATCTTTAGCTTTATAAAGCATATTATCTGCAGAAATAAGCAATTTCTCAGCAGTCTCAGCAGTAATTGAGCTACTACTAGCGCAACCTGCTGAGATTGTTACATAGAACTCTTTCACACCTGGAATGCGTGCCTTATAGACGTTTTCAATCAACCTTCTTGCAACAATCTCACACCCCTGCAAGTCTGTAGCTGGTAATATTATGACAAACTCTTCACCACCAAATCTTGCAAGTATGTCAGTCTTTCGTTTAATCGATGTACTCAAAATATTAGCAATCTCAACAAGACACTCATCCCCCTTAATATGCCCATATGTATCATTATATTGCTTAAAATTATCAACATCTAAGATAATTATTGAGAGAGGCTTTTTCTCACGTATAGAAAATGCAACCTCACGCTCAAACATTTGATTAAAGTACCTACGATTATGTAAATTTGTCAGGCTATCAATAAGCGCTAACTCATGCAACTCATCTCGCTGAGCAATAATCATCTGAGTATTGATAAAATCTCGCAAAAAGTTTTTATAAACATAAATCGACAAGATGTAACTAAAGATATACAATGTTACGAAGTTTGAAATATTTGAGATCATCTTCAACTGATCAAAATTTATAACCATAGAAGTAATCAAGAACGTGACTAAAGATGTTGTAAAGAGAATTAAACGCCTCAGAGGTGTAATAACGAAGAAGATTGATGCAATCAATATAATAACAATATACCCAGTAATAGTACTAGTAAAAAAAAGATTATAAGCAGATAAAATCCCAAATGAAAAAAAACCAGCGAAGAGAAATGCGAAGTTTATCCAGTCACGTAGCATCCAAGAATTAGTCTTTTTTAAATAAAAGAATAGAATCACAAAAGATAGAGATATCAACCATATAGAAATACGGATAATATGTAGACTGATAACAAACTCACGTGTCTTCTCAATCAACCCCATATTGTAATTTACAATATTCATAGTCATAAACAGAGGCAAAACCACAAGACAGAGACACGCTATTATAAAAATCCGTTGAGCCTCAACTATAATTCTATCCTGGTTATACTCATTATAGAATTGAGGAGGAATTGACTTATGCGATATAGAAAAAAACAGCTTCAACGCGTCAAATTTTGGTTTCATATCTTAATTATAGGAAATTTTCTAGAAAAATTACAAGAAAATATAAATTATAAATTATTTTTGTCTGCGGGAGATGTGAAGAGGCGGACTTCCAATATAAAAATATGAATAATTAGCATTAAATCTCTTCCATGATGATTCTAAAGAGGTATAATAAACAGATTGAGCCCACATAAATTCTCTTTCTAAAGTCTTAGGAATATCTCCCTCAAATATGGCGACATATACAGTTGCTGCACCAAAAGCTCTAGAATATGCTTCATTAAAACTTTCAGGAAAAACTATCTCTTGTATTGTAGCCATCAAAAAAGCATCTCTCCTAATTGAGACTAAGGACTTTGGCAAAACAACCTCTTTCAATGAAGAACAGTAACCAAATGTGCCAAACCATATATCTGTAAGAGAATTACCTAAGACAACTCTTTCTAGATTACTGCAACCAAAAAATGCTTCAAAACCAATAAACTTTAAGCCATCTGTAAATTCAACAGACATAAGTGATTTTGAATTACAAAAAGCGTATGACTCTACATATCTTAAACTTGTCTGAGCTTTAAGATTCTTAAGACTCAATGTATAAGCGAAGGCTCGTATTGTAATCATCTCAACGCCTTCAGGAATAGAGTATGTTTCGTCAAGTTTGTTTCGCGGATAGAGAAGCAAAGATTTCATATCTTTTGAAAAAACTACACCATCAACACTTGTGATCTTAGGATTGTCAGGATGAACCTCAAAAGAAACTATAGGTGGTAATCCTTCTCTTGAGGTACCAGTATTTAAGTCGAATACTATTTTAGAGAGCGTTTGTGGGAATGAGACAGATGTCAGAGACGAACAATTTATAAAGTTTGAAAAATAAAAAGATGTTTCTCCTTCAGGAATTCGTAATTCTTTCAGAGAAGTGCAACCAGAAAATGTCTCTGGATTCTTACCATTACATTTATCATAAAACCATAACAAGTTATGCAAAAAGTGTATATACTCGAGATTAGTTGCTCCAAAAAAACCATAACTAGCAACTTCACATACTGGCAGGTTATCAATCTCAATAGGAACTGAATATTCAGTTAACTGCTTGCTCTGAGGATAGGAGAATAAAGTTAAAAAAACATCACTAGAATTTGATTTTAAAAAAAGAACACCATCACTACTAATAAAATATCTATTACCCTCTTCAACAAAAATATTATCAAGTGAAGTACAATGAATAAACAGATCAAATGGCAAATTTAAAATTTCCTTCGAAATAGTAATCTCTTTTATAAAGTCTGAACTCTCAAAAGACTTTGAATCAACTTTTTTTACAGTATATTCATTTATTGTTGATGGGATTGTAACATATTCATCAGTTCCAGTATACTTTTTAAGTTCAATTGAGTTAGCAGATGTAACATTACAAAGAAAATCTCCCATTTGAGACTCATATGGATAGACAGGTAAAGGAGGATCTGGCTCGACGTTATCATCTGGATCTTCTTCTGTGTTATCATCTGGATCTGATTGATCAGGATTATCGACAACTGGAGGTTCAGGCTTTGGTAATTCTCCAATTGGCTGAGTAGCATAGCCATACCAAGATGGTGTACTCCAACCTTTTTTATCTATGTTATATAAGATTGTAAAATCAGGATGTGCATAATCAAAAGCCGAAGAGTCAAAAGACTTAGGGGCATCACCTAAAAAAGTTACAGATCTTAAATTTGAACAAAAGCTGAATGCACGTGAACCAATAGAAAGAACACTGGCAGGAATAATAATATTTTCAATATTTTCACAACCCGAAAAAGCTTGAGAACCAATATGCGTAACAGAATCTGGAATAACTATGCTTGTAATAGTTGTATTTTGCGCAAAAGCCTTATTACCAATCTCAGTTATTGGAACATCCTTAATAGAAGATGGGATAACAAGATGTGTCTTACTTCCCGAGTATGAAGAAACAGTCAAATTACCTGTCTCTAGTTTACCAAATCCCCAAGATTCATTTTTCAAAGAGATATCACACCCCAACAGGCAGAAAAGAATTGTAACAACAACCGCTCGACTTACTTTAATCATAAAAATTCCCCGATCCAATTTTAGTAATGAAAAAATATCACAGATTTACTTAAATTTCAATCTTGAAAAATATATAAAAATAATATAAAGTGTACTAAATGGAGAAATAATGAAAAAATCACTAATTTGCTTTCTTTTTATTATATTTCATTGTTTTAATCTATACTCAAATAATGAAATCTTTAGCTTTGATATACCTAAATCCGAAGAAAAGCAGATCAAAGCAATTAATATGCCATTAATCCTGCCTCTAGGATATTTTGAAAAATCACTTGGTTTTTCTTTTGGTAAAAGACAAGTAGAAAATCTAATAGCAAAAGTAAATAACGAACATGTAACATATGCTCTTGATTTAGGATATGAAGTTTTGAATAATATTTCTAACATAAAATATACTTTTTCAGATCACTGGCAATGGAACTTTCTTTTAGGTTTTACATGGTCGTCAATGAACAATAAAGAGACGCAAGACGAAGATGGTAATTTATTTTTTCCAATTAAAAAAGCAGCATACTCAGTTAGCTTTAATTTTCTTGATATTAACTTTAGATCTATATATGATTTCCCTTTTGTACCTCTAGCTGATTTAAGTTTTTT
This sequence comes from Spirochaetales bacterium, assembly GCA_016936615.1. Lineage (GTDB taxonomy): Bacteria > Spirochaetota > Spirochaetia > JAFGXN01 > JAFGXN01 > JAFGXN01. Next base: position 8,920 of record JAFGXN010000062.1, read on the forward strand.
AAATTTCTCAACTGATTTTCGAATAAAATACAGATACAGTGAAAAATCCTGGGGAATTATCTCTTTTTACAATAAATTTTCATCTTTTATAACTAGTCCTGATAATTACAGCTTAGGATATGTAGGAAATTTTGCATTTTTCACAGGATTTCAATTGTCAGACACTGTAAGCATGGATTTTACAATAGCAAATGGGTATGCTTTTTCATATGGAACAAATTTTACAAATGATATAATAAACAGTGGTAACTCACATATATATTTTGGATCTATAACTCTTGGAATAGAAGGTACGGTTAATGCTTCAACAAGAATTAGATTTGAACCTTTTTATGGTTTTATTCTGAAGAATACTGAAACAAATGTACAATCTTCAAACTCAATATTACTAGAAGAAAATCTATCATTTTCGCCATTAGGTGAAGTAGGTTTTAATTTCAGAGTTATAAAAATGTGGCAGAAGAAGGCTGATAAAGTCTAAGACAGCAAAAGTTTTAAATTAAAAAGACTAAGATTTTATAGGAGATATTGTGAAAAAAATAGTTATTACAGCGATGCTAGTTGTTCTTGTTTCAGGGAATATCTTTGCGGAAGAACAAAATAAAAAAATGGCTTCTGCTGAGAAGACTTATATACAAACTATTGATATGCCACTGATTTTGCCGCTGGGATATTTTGAGCTGACTTCGGGTCTTGGATTGGGATATATCTTTGAATATAAAGAATTCAATAATCTGTTAACTTCGTTACTTGAAGAGACTAGAAAATCTTCTAATCTGCGTTATACATTTTCAGACCAATGGCAATGGGATGAACAAAATGGTTTTACGTGGACATCTTTAAGTGATGCTGAATCACGTGATGCGAAAGGTAATCTTTTTTTTCCTATAAAAAAACCTGTCTACTCTGCTAGTTTCAAGTTATTTGATTACTACTGGGGCACATTTTCTATGTTTCCGAGTAATGCAGACAATCAAACATTTATACTAAATGGAAAAGCTGGCTTTAAAGTAAAATATCGATATAATCAGAAGATTTGGAGCGAGTTCAATCTTCAAAATGAAGTTATGACTACTATTAACAATATTCTTATGTGGCAAAATGAAGGCGAAAATTTTGTCTCGAATCACCTATCTGCCAGTTTTCTTACTGGTTTTCAGGTTGCACAGAGATTAAGTCTTCACGTTAAATTATCTCAAGAATATCTATTTAATCAAGAAATTATGAACTCTTATAATATTGATACCATTTCACATCAATATGTCGGAAATATCACTTTAGGACTTGATGGATCACTTTCACCAATTACACGTCTAAGAATAAACGGCTTCTACGAGTATATACTTTACTCTTTTTCTAACAACGATTATCCCCATCTATTTATAGGAAATGATATTTCAAATAAATTGGGATTCAATATTCAACTTGCATTTATGTGGCAGAAGAAGGATTCTAAACAAATTCTATAAGAATGCAAAATCCACTGTTTGTGTGCACTGCAGGATTATCAGAGCTCTCACTGTTCGTAGTAGATTTACCTGAGAGATTGCTGTGCACAGTAGATTCAATTACTGACTGAGAAAATTGATTTGACTGCTTATTTGCTTCTCGTGCGCACAATTGAGATTCTTCTGAATTTGGAGATTGAGCAGAATTTAATATATTATGCGCACTGATTTGCCATCCATGTAGTGTGCATATAGTCTTAGCGATTGAGAGGCCGAGTCCATTGCCGCCTGTCTGTGAGCTACGGGAGGTATCAGCCCTGTAGTAACGGTCAAATATTCGTGGTAGATCTTGACTATGCACACCATTCCCATCATCGATTATCTTTATGCACACAGCCTCATTCTCACTCGAGAGTATTATCTTAACTGAATTGTGCGCATATCTGAGCGCATTACTGATAATGTTGTTCATACAGATATTAAAAAGCTCAATATCTAGATCAATTGTTGTGCGCACTAGATAATTCTCAGCCTCAAGGCTGAGCGCTATGCCGCGGGAATCAGCTTCTGGTTGAAAATGGGCAATTAGCGTGGTTAGAATCTCTTGCAGATTGTGCGCTGATTTTTTAACGGCGAGAATATTGCTGTCGCACTCTGAGAGGAAAAACAGATTGTTGATCAGACTTATCAAGCGCTCAGTATCACGTCGCAAAAACTCTAGGTTGTTTGTATCAAAACTGTAGATACCCTCTTCAAGAAGTTCTAGCCGTGACTTAATCATTGCTGCTGGTGTGCGCAGTTCGTGCGCTGTATCAGAGATCATCTGTTTACGCTGTTGTTCAGATTTCTGCAATTTAAGCGACAGCTTGTTGATTGATTCTTCTAATTGATAGAATTCGTCGCGTATAAGCAGGTTTGAAGTAACACCGTAATCACCAGCAACTAAGGCATCGGTTGTCTTTTTAAGCTTCTTAAGTGGAAGATACATTGAAACTAGCAGAATCAATGCTGGAATCAATGCAATTAGAACTGAAAGAAAAACTGCATTTCTGATAGATTTTTCTGCTTTTTTTATAATTTCTTGTGTATCTTTGCTTGTTTCTGGGCTCAAAATTGAAAAAGTATAGACTAAATAGAATGTTTTGCTATCAAAAATGACTTTTTCACTCTTAGAATGGTCAATATCGAAGAGTTTTTCTGAAATTGTTGAGAAAATCACTTGATTGCTACTATCAGTTATTATAATATCTGGTCCTTTTGGAGGCTGCATAGGTCGAGGATTTTTCATTGCTGTATTTCGATATTTCATCCTTCGGAGAAAGTGTTTTTCACTTAGATACTTCTGAAAGATCAAACCCGCGTCGTAATTTAGCTCTTTTCCATAAGCTTCAACATAGTATTGCAACTCCTCGGCAATATGTGAGGCCATCTCACGGTCTTTGCGATCAGATAATTCCTGAAAGTGTGTGTGTATAGAACTATCTATAAAGAAAAAAGAGACAACGCCAGTGATTATAGAGACAAATGCAAGCGAAACAACAACCCTGAATGCGGCTGATTTGAAAAAATTAAGGAGTCTCTTCATATTTGTATCCTATATTGCGAACTGTAATCAAGGCATCACCTAATCCGACTGAGCACAGCTTCTTTCGAATATTCTTGATATGTGCATCAATTGTGCGCTCTTCTGCTATGCTTAGTGCACTAGCAAGCTGTGCACGTGAGAAGATATTCTTCGGGTTTGAGACTAGCATTTTTAGAATTTCAAGTTGTAGATAAGTCAAGGTCTGGGTAGATCCGTTGTGCGCTATAGTTGCTTGAGCCTCATTTATCTTTAACCTTGTGGAAAAATCTTGTGTGCACGAGATTGGAGATTTGCACCTTTTTAGAATTGCCTTGATTCTGGCTAATAATTCTTTAAGACTAAACGGCTTCTCTAGATAATCATCACTCCCAAGTGAAAATCCTAACAATTTATCATTCTCCATGTTGCGCGCAGAGACAATAATAACGCCAACATTATCAGCCCTTAGATCTCGCAACAACGAGTAACCATCTTTATGCGGGAGCATCAGATCTAATACAATCAGATCCGGCTTAAAATTAAGAACCTCAGAATTAAAATTTTCACCTGAGTATATAGAAGAAACAAGATAGCCAGCATTTGTAAGAAAATCACTGACCATCTTGTTTAATTCAACCTCATCTTCAACGACAAGAATTTTTTCCAAATTATTTCCCTTTCTTAGAACCTGAACCTTGCTTCATAAGGCATTCTTTATTCATCGGGCAGCCATTATTCATTTTAGAGTTTTGATTAGACTGACAACCTTGCTGACCTCTACCTTTGCCCATCTTGTGATTACCTTCATTTACAAAGACAAACTCTTTTGAGCCATTAGATATTGATGTTACCTTGAAACTATAGATCTCTCCAGCCCAAGTTCGGCGAGTATAAAAACCTTTCACAGTTACTTTATCTCCACTCTTAAACTCTGTAGCAACCCTCTGCCATGGAAGAACTAACAACAGAGTCTTTTCCTCAACCTTGAGAATAGGCATTGAATCCTCTTTGACTTCAATAATTCCAGTTATTTCAACAATCTCAGGTTTGCAATCTCTCTGACCCTTCTGATCTCTCTGTCCATCAACTGCAAATAGACTCAAGGCCAACATGATCAGGCCAGTAGTTAAAGCTATTTTCTTTTTCATAAGCATCTCCTTACAAATATCATAACAACTAAATGTGAACTCTGTATGAAATTATTCTTTTAATTTTAAAAAATCTGATCCACTTGGATTTTGAAAAATCCTAAGGTCAAACTCACTAGCAATTGATAATATGTGATCAAAGATATCACCTTGAATATTCTCATAGTCTGCCCAAGCCTGAACTTTGCTAAAACAGTAAATTTGTATTGGAAGTCCTCTCTCTGTTGGCTCTAATTGCCTGACAAGAAGGGTCATATCAGACGAGATATTAGGGTTTTTCCTTAGGTATTTCTCAAGATATATGCGAAAAGTCCCAATATTTGTCAATTTTCTACCATTAACTAGGGTCAGACTATCGACATTATGATCTTTATTATATTGTTCAATCTCAGAAAGCTTTGTATCAATATAATTTTCAAGAATCTCAATCTTCTTAAACTTCTCTAACATCTCGGCAGTACAAAATTTTATACTTGAGATATCGATGTAGACACTTCGGGCTATTCTACGGCCTCCAGACTCAACCATTCCACGCCAATTTGTAAAAGAATCCTGAACTAAGGCAGTAGTTGGAATAGTAGAAATTGTCTTATCCCAATTCTGAATCTTGATTGTATGCAGGGAGATATCGACAACATCGCCATCTGCACCATACTTTGGCATTGAGATCCAATCTCCGATGCGAACCATATCGTTAGCTGATAATTGAAGGCTACTAATAAAGCCTTTTATTGTATCTTGAAAGATAAACATCAGCACAGCAACAAAGGCACCCAACCCAGCAAAAATAGTTCCTACTTTTTTATTTAATAAGATAGCAAGAATCAGGAAAAAGGCAATTGTTATCACAAGAATCTTCACAACCTGAATATAGCTCTTGATACCTCTCGAAGATGTGACTTTTTTTGAAGATTTAGAAATTTTATACAAAGCGTTTAACAATGCATTTATAATCAAAACACTTGTAATTATCATATAGATGTAAGTTGCTGATCTAATCAGCGATATCCACTCATAAAATTCCCCTAAGGCCTGACCAACCAGTAGATGAATAATTATTGCAGGGCCAAAATAAGCAAAATAGTCAAAAACCTTCTCCTCAAGAAGAATATCATCCCAGGTATTTTTCGTCTTTTTTACAACCTTTGAAGCAATATTAATAATCAAGTTCTTTGCGATAAAATATGCTAGAATGCTTACAAGAAGCAGACATGATAGCAAGACGACAGCAGATAAAATACTTGCAAGTTCGTAACTTAATCCTAAAGATTCAGTATATTCAGTTAATTTAGTTAATGTCCAAAATTTTTCATCGCCATCCATAAGGCCTCCATCAATTTTAACTCTATGTTAACCTTTTTAACTATATACTTCAATAAAAAATTTTACTTTTTCAAACTTCATGGTATAATTTGACCATCACCAAAAAAATTGGAGGAAAAAATGAAAAAACTAGGAATAATTTTATTACTAACATTAAACGTTACGTTTTTTAACTCTTGCCTGTCAGGAGATATTTCACAAGACTCAAGCTGGAGCGAACTTGCTCAGGCTTGGGAAGCGCCTGAGTGGTTCAGAGATGCTAAGTTCGGGATATGGCTTCACTGGGGGCCTCAGTCTCACCCACAAAAAGGTGGTGGCTGGTATGCTAGACACATGTATATGGATAGAGTTGGCAGGGAGACCTGGGGAGCTAAGACAAAAGAGTTCCATACTCAGACCTATGGACACCCTTCTGTCTTTGGATACAAGGATTTGTGCAATGACTGGAAGGCGGAAAAATTCGATGCTGACCAAATGGTCGGTCAATTTCAAGATTGGGGAGCTAAATACGTAGCTGTAATTGGTAACCACCACGATAATTTTGACCTTTTTTATAGTAAAGAACAGCCTTGGAACAGTGTGAATGTTGGTCCGAAGAAGGATATTGTAGGTGACTTTACAGCAGCTGCAAGAAAACGCGGACTACCAGTTCAGGTGTCGATTCATGCAGCACGGGCCCACTCTTGGATGTCGCCATCAACTGGTTCTGACCGTTCAGGTGAGTTCAAGGGTGTGAAATATGATGGTGCATTAAATATTGAAGATGGTGTTGGTACTTGGTGGGAAGGAATGGATCCTCACCTGCTCTATGCAAACAGATTATCTTACTTTCAATTTAGGTCTCACTTTCTTGCACGGCTAGAAGTTTTGATTAAAGAGTACAAGCCAGATATGATCTATTTTGATGATGGTCTTATACCGATGGGCTCTGCTGGAAAGAGAGTATGTGCAGAGTTGTACAGACAGAATATTGATGAGAATGGAAAAATTCAATCTATCATAAGTGTTAAAATTCCACAGAAAGGAACTATGATTGATTTAGAAAAAGGAGGAACTCCTGTAATCAGGCAAGAACCTTTTCAACTTGATACGACCCTTGCTGATGACTGGTTCTACAAGGAAGATCGTGGCGAAGATAATCTAAGACACGATGTGAGAAGCCTTAAGGAGTTACTAGCTGATACAATTAGTAAGAACGGAACTCTGATGCTAAATATTGCGGTCTATGGTGATGGATCTATCCCTGAGAAGCAGAAGGTTGTGATGGATGAGTATGCAAAGTGGCTTGCTGCAAATGATAAAGCAATCTATGGAACTCGTCCATGGATTAGTTTTGGTCAATATGGACCTACTGGTCGCGGGCATTTTAGCGAAAGAACTAGAGAATCTGAACCCTGGGATAACTCTGTGATTCGTTACACTGCTAGCAAAGATGGAAAAACTGTCTACGCATTTACATTTGGGGATGTGGCTGGAGAAGAGCTTTGTCTAGAAGATTTTAACTCGAAGGCTAATATCGGTGTCGCTGGCGTACAGATGCTTGTTGGCGGGGAGAGCCTTGAATGGAAGATTACTAGCGAAGGAATGAAGGTCAAAATTCCAATATCCGTGGAATTCCCTCAAGGAAATGTAATTCAAATAACTCTAAAATAATCATATGTTACAAATATAACACAATTCTGTGAAAAAAGTGTATATTTTCACAGAATGTGTTACTTTGTTCATTGACAAAACTCTAGCAGCGAGTGATAATTCACCCATGGAATCAAATATTTTAACTCAAATTTTCTTACCACTTGCATTATTTATAATCATGTTAGGTATGGGTCTTGATCTCGTCGTAGACGATTTCAAACGTGTCGTTGTCTATCCAAAGGCTGCTATTGTTGGATTAGTTAGTCAGATGTTGTTTTTACCTGTAATTGCCTTCGTACTCGCAATTATTTTTAAGCTTCCAGGCGAATTAGCTGTAGGTTTAATGATTCTTGCAGCATGTCCTGGAGGAGCAACTTCAAACTTGATTGCTCATTTAGGTAAAGGTGATGTTGCATTGTCTCTTACTTTGACCGCAGTTACAAGCTTGATTACGATAGTAACTGTCCCTTTAATTGCGAATTATTCGTTGCTATACTTTATGGGAACTGAGGCAGCTGCAGAATTTCCAATTTTCAAGTCAATTATTGGAATTATTGCGGTTACATTCATTCCTGTTGTAATTGGTATGGTTATTCACAAGTTTAGTCCAAATTTTTCAAAAAAAATGGAACGTCCTATCAAGATACTCTCAGTATTCTTCCTAGTATTTGTTGTTGGCATGACACTTATCGAGACAAGATCTGATATTCTCGAATTTGTTAGAAAGGCTGGACCTCCTACTTTTCTACTGAATATTATCACACTAGGTCTTGGTGCTCTTGCGTCAATAGTGTTCAAATTAACTGAAGCTCAACGACGATCAGTTACAACCTCAACAGGAATACAAAATGGGGTTCTAGCAATTGCATTGATTACTTCGACTCTGGGGAACCCTGAAATTTCAATTCCAGCTGCCATTTACAGCATCTTTATGTTTTTTACATCTGGAGTCTTGATTGTGAAGGTTATATTAAAAGATAAACGACTAACAATGAGACAAATGGAAAGCGAAAATATAAATCTATAAAGATTTTACACTAAGAGTGATTTTTATTGTAATAATCATCACTCTTAGCTCGATTAGTTGTAAATTTAGCAATAAAAACTGCAAAAAATAGACTTTCTAATTTTTATTGACTAGCATTTACTGCATGGAAACAAACATTTTATCAAAACTGTTCTTGCCTCTTGCATTGTTTATTATAATGCTAGGCATGGGTCTTAACTTGACCCCAAAAGATTTCAAGCGAGTTTTTGTATACCCAAAAGCCGCTCTTCTAGGATTGGTCAATCAAATGATCATTTTACCACTTATCGGGTTTGGATTAGCAGTAGCACTCAAACTGCCACCTGAGTTGGCTGTTGGGCTGATGATTCTTGCTGCATGCCCTGGAGGAGCAACATCAAACCTGATAACAAACTTATCAAAGGGTGATGTCGCGCTTTCAATTACATTGACTGCGATCTCTAGCTTCATCACAGTCCTTACTATCCCGTTTATCGCTAACTTTTCTTTGTGGTATTTCATGTCTGAAAGCGAAGCGATAAGTCTGCCAGTGCTAAAGACTATTGGTCAAGTTGTTATAATCACTATTGTTCCTGTGAGCTTAGGAATGGTCATCAATAAGTTCAAACCTAACCTCTGTCTAAAGGTTGATAAGACAATGAAGATCTTCTCTGCGCTCTTCCTAGTAATTATCATTCTAGGTTCGGTGCTTAGCAACAGGGAAAATCTCCTTGAATCTTTTGCTCTTGTGGGTATTGCTACCCTAATATTAAATCTATCGACCTACGCAATTGGTTATGGAAGCTCAAAGTTATTCCGACTAGATGAGAGACAGACTAGAACTGTCGCGATTGAATCTGGAATTCAAAATGCTACCCTTGGAATTGCAATTACCACAGTGATTATGGGAAATGCCCAGATGGCGATATCCCCAGCAATTTACGGATTGATAATGCTATTTACAGCTGCGATTATAATTTTTTATTCAAATGTGAGCGAAAAGTTATCTTCGGTCAAGAATGCTGCTACTGTTAAGTAAAAATAAAATTTTACCCTTCGAAAGGTTTATCTCTCGAAGGGTATTGAAATAATCTATGAACCTAAAACCTCACGGATCTTCACTGATAACTGTTCGAGGGAGAAAGGTTTTTGAAGAAAAAATACCCCATCTTCTAAGACACAATGATGGACAATAACATTTGCTGTATATCCAGAGGTGTATAGAACCTTGAGATTAAGAGAATCTCGCTTTAATATATTAGACAAATCTTTACCATTCATCTCTGGCATAACTACATCTGTTAATAATAGATCAATCTTATTAGATTTATCCTTTATGATCTTAATAGCTTGACTAGGTGAAGAAGCACAAAAAACAGTATAACCTAACATATTTAACATTCTACAAGTTATTTTCAGAAGATTTTGCTCATCTTCAACTAGAAGGATAGTTTCGTTGCCAAATTGAGTGCTTAAGTCTTTTGCCTCTTTAGCCTCTGGAGAAATTGAAGACTCATTTTGAGTCAGATAGACTCTGAAGGTTGTTCCTTGATTAAGTTCACTATAGACATTAATAAACCCTTGATTTTGCTTAACAATGCCATAGACAGTAGAAAGCCCTAGTCCAGTACCCTTAAATACCCCTTTGGTTGTAAAAAAAGGCTCAAATATATTATTTTTTACCTCATTACTCATTCCACAACCATCATCGCTTACAGCAAGCATGACATACTTACCTGGAACAAAACCTCTATTTATTGAACAATACTCTTTATCTAAAATAACACTCTCAGTCTCAATTGTGACCTTACCAACCCCAGCAATTGCATCACGCGCATTAACACAAAGATTAGCTAAAATCTGTTCGACTTGAGTAGGATCTATTAAGACCTTCTCTGAAATTTTACCAGGCTTCCATATTAAATCAATATCTTCACCAAGAAGCCTCTTCAAAATCTTTAGCATCTCTTCAACCGAATTATTAATATTTAATTCCCGTGGCTGAATAGGTTGTTTTCTAGCAAAAGCCAGGAGCTGTCTTGTTAAATCAGCAGAGTGTTCTGTTACCTTAAGAATTTCTGATAAATATTCAAAGAGAGGATCTTTTTCACCAATTTTTGCCAAGGCTAACTCTGCAAAACCCATGATAATACCAAGCATATTATTAAAATCATGTGCAACCCCACCAGCTAGCCTTCCAACCGACTCCATCTTCTGAGCCTGAATCAACTGCGCCATCAACTTTTGCTTCTCTTCTTCCCTCTTTTTCCTATCTGAGATATCCCTGACAATAGCCATTATTCGTTTCTTACCTGCAATCATCACAGATTTTAATATATTTTCTGAATAAAAAAGTTCACCATTTTTTTTCATATTCAGCCATTCAAAAACAACAGTTTCACCAATAGCCGCTTTTTTAATAAATTTTTCTGCATAATCTCTTGTATAAGGTTCTTCAGGAGCTGAAAATCTTTCAATAGTAAGTGATTGAACTTCTTCGCGTTTATAGCCATATTTATCCAACATGGAGATATTAACATCTAAAATCTCCCCTGTATCAACATCATGAATAATCAAGGAATCGGGAATACTATCAAATATCTCCCTATATGTCCGTTCTGAAACTCTTAATTTCTCCTCAGCTATTTTCCTTTCGGTTATATCAAAAAAGCTAACTAAACTTGCCCAAACATCTCCATCTTCGCTGAAAATAGGAGTCCCGAAGACTTCAAGAGTAACATTCAAACCATCAGGGTGGCTGATAATCATATCATCAATATGAGAGAATTCTCCGTACATACCTTTTACAATTGGCATCTGTTCTACTGGATAGGCTTCAGAGGAGCCTAATCTATATGCATCATAGACTTGAGAGAGATTTTCCTTTGTGCAATCTGGCAAAATACCCTTGCCAAGAAGATTCTTTGCAGCAGAATTTGCAAGCAAAGGCTTTCCACTTGGTGCTTCAACCATAAAAACTCCACAACTCAAATTATCTAACAAAGAGCTCAATAATTCATTTTGCTTCTGAAAATCTGCTTTTTTATTTATTAATTCACTTTCAATTCTTTTTTGAGAGGTAATATCTACAAAAAGTGTTGTAAAATACATCTTTTCATTAGATAAAACATGAACATGATACCATTTGTCTATTAAATCAAAATATTTATCAAACTCCTCTTCACCACCAGTAATCGCAATTTTTCCATAATAACTAATCCAGTCAAATTCTGAATGCTCTATTCCACTAAAAACTTCCCGGACTCTATGCCCTATGAGGGTATCAAGGTCTACCCCAGTTAATTTCTCAAACCCCTTGTTTGCCTCTAAAAATTCATAATCAATAGGCTTCTGCGTATTGTCCAAAATTATTTTATGGTGAGCATAAGCAATAATAGGACTATTCATAATCGAACTGTTAAAATTTACCATGATAAAATCTCCGTTTTTTAAATAAGCTATAAAAATTTCGATGCAAGAAAATAGCAGAATACTTATATATTTTATTATGGTAACTCAATTTTGGCTAACCATTTTTCTATTAAAATCGATATTGACTGCATGTAGACTTTTTTCCTAAAAAATTATATCTTATAAAAAACAATTGGAGAGTTCTATGGAAAAATGTCCATGCTGTAGTGGAAAAAACTATGATGATTGCTGTAAGCCTTATATAACTGGGAAAAAAGATGCGCCGACTGCTGAGGCTTTAATGCGTTCAAGATATAGTGCTTATGCGATGAATGAAATTGATTATATTGAGGCGACTCACATTCGTGAGGAACGAGATAATGTCTCTGTCGAAGAGACAAAGAAATGGGCTGAAGAGTCTATCTGGCTTAATCTTGAGATAGTTAGCACAAAAAAAGGTCTTGAGGCTGATGAAAATGGCGTTGTCGAGTTTAAAGCAAAGTATCAACAAGGCGATGTAATCTACACCCACCACGAAGTAAGCAAATTTGCAAAGACAGACGGAAAATGGTACTTCGCAGAAGGCAGATCTTCAGTAACCTCAGCAGGAGCCAGCAGCGATGCAACAAAAGTCGGAAGAAACGACCCCTGTCCATGCGGCAGTGGAAAAAAATATAAGAAGTGTTGTTCAGGTTGAGTTCTGAAAGAACTCAACCATCCTGCCAGGGCAGTGTACTCACTGCTAAGCAGGTAAAAAATTCTGGTACTCCTCAACCAACCTGCCAGGGCAGTGTACTCACTGCTAAGCAGGAAAATGCGGCACGAAAAAGAGATAGAATCTAATAGACTTTTATTCCGTACTTCAATAGTTTCTTTGGTAAGTGGTCATCTAGATTTGCGATGTCATCATCGGTGAGCTCTATCAACTTTAAATCATATTTTTGATAGATCTCTATTTTGGTCTTTTTTCTTTCTAAATATTTGGAATCATTCTCCATTCCCCAAAATTCAATATAGACTTTGCCATTTGGTAGATAAAAATCTGTATACAATTCTTCTTCAATTGGAACTTTTTTTTCATAAGCGTGTACTAGTCCATAATCATAAAGAGTATCATCAATTATTACTTCAGCTCTTGAGCGAACATAATGTCCATCCTTTGTTCTATGTTTGGCTTCAAATTTATCTCTAAAATTATTTGCGGATGGAATTTGTATTAAAGGTTGAGAAGGACTTTCAGCATTATTAGAGACTTCCTTTTCAGATTGAGTATCCTTAAAAACATCAATTAAACTCTTATTTTGTAAAATATTTTCAGACCATAATACATACGAAAAACCTGATGTTTCATGTTCAAACTGTCGACCACCAACATTTTTGCCAATATTTGTAATTGTCCATCCCGAAATATCTTTTGTTATCCAGCCTAATTCTGATAAAATAAGATTCATTCTTTGAGGCGAAACATTAAAATGTTTACCTATAGCAGTTGCGTTAAGCAATCTAACTTTTTCTTGTTGATTTTCTTCAATAATAGAAATATTTTCAGGCCAAACTATATGTTCTCCATATTTTATACTTTCACGTATCTGTCCGCCCTGTTGTATTCCTAATTCTGTAAGCACCCATTTATCATATTGACGGTCTATCCAACCAAGTGTTTTAAGTCTTTCAAACAATTCTCCTGATTTCATATCAAATTGATTTGCAAGCGCTGTTGTAGAAATATGTTCCATATAATGTCCTAACTTTTATTATGTAATATACTCTAATTATTTTATCATGATTATCAAAAGAATGTCAAATGAATAAAATAAAGATGGAGCATCAAGTAAAAAAACTAGCCATCCGGCAAGGGCAATGAGCCCTAATTCTTAAACTCATAAACATGAATTACTGGCTTCGTTCCATTTTTGAATTTTGCAGAAATATAAAGTCTTTTATTTTGTACGTCATAAGTAACTCCTGTTAGTCCGCATGATACGTTAATATCGTAGTATGGGAGCTCAAGAACACCTTCCTCTACTGGAATAATTTCCCAAGGATTTTTTTCTCCATCGTAGACTGCTTTTAAATCATTTTCGCTATAAATCCAAAGATAATTTGCATATGGCCATGCATGACACCCTTTACTTTGAGAAACAGTATCATATATCTCATCTTTTGGGTCTTTTGAGCCAGCACCATAAGCCGGGATGCCTAATCCTGTTGTGCCTATAAAGTAAACATAATTAGAATTGTCAGGATATACGACTCCAGAGACAGAGGTTGTCATATTATATGAAGGATTGCTAATTTCTTTATTACCCCACGTACCAAGAGTTGGATTTGTGCTTGGATAATCAATAAGTGGTTTAGAAGTAAGCTTTTTATCAAAAAAACTATCGTTAAACTCTTCTGGAAAAAAAGTATGCAGTGAGGGTCCCCATGAAGAGCGAGTCACAATCGCAAGTCCGGTCTGTCCAGTAACCATAACAGCTCCACCGAATAAAGATCTTTTTGATTCAGGTATTACAGTCATGTAACCAGCTGTATGACCAGGATTGAGATCTCCAATCGTAAACATACCCTTAAAATTGCTCTCAATTGCAGAATCAGTTAAATCAAGGCTTGTCTTATAATGTGATCTTTTTGCATCATAAGCACCTGTATAATAGGCATATGCAGTACCATACAACTCATTATTATAAACGAGTAATCCTCCTATTTTTAGTGAAGTATCTAGCAAAGATCCATCTTCTAGAACATATCTACTTTTCTCATATATCTTATCAGTGAAATCTTGAAGAATTTCTGAAAAAGGAAGTTTTGTGACATCTGAATTCTTTTCAGGTTCAGGAATACTAATTTCTGCAATCTGTTGACGCCAATCATGCCCTCCAATGAAAAGCGATCCATTTCCATTATTTCCTGATTGGCTATATGCTAAGCCTGCCAGCGCATAGTTAAATTCTGAATTATCTGGCACGTTAAAAGATCCAATATATTCGAAATCCCACGAAGCCTTTTGAGAGTTCTTGTAAAAATCTTCTCCCATTAAAACTGGATCAAGTGAAGGATCACATCCTAAAAAAAAGATAATACCTAACAAGAATAGATATTTTATTGAAAAATCTTTACTAACCACTAAGAAGCTCCTTATAAAAAAACAACCTCTTATCAAAGAAGAGCTGTTTATAGTCAGAATAAAATAATAAAAAATCTAAAATAAGTCAAGAAAATCTATTAGGTTGAGGTAGTCCTCAACCCCTGCGTGGATAATTTAGGTTGAGGTACACCTCAGCCCCTGCATTGCCAGCAGAATAATACGATAATTTTATGATTTTTATACGACAATTTTACGATTTTGCTTTTACAAAATAGACAATTTGGCATATGCGGTGTAAAATCTAGTAGTTAAGGATGTGAGGTG
>JAFGXN010000063.1 GCA_016936615.1 Spirochaetales bacterium
CAACACTTTTTCTTACAAAAAAATTTATATTTTTTTTCAAACTATATTGACACTAAATTTGGTTTCTGATATATTAAATACATCAAGAGGGCGAATAGCTCAGTTGGGAGAGCGCCTGCCTTACAAGCAGGATGTCGGGGGTTCAAGTCCCTCTTCGCCCAAAGAGACTGAATCATATCAGTCTCTTTTTTTTTGGAGAAAAAAATGACTAAGCAGCTTTTCTACAAGAACCCAAAACAGATTGAATTCTTTGCTAAGGTTAAAAAGTGTACTAAAATCGACAATTCCTTCCATATTGTGCTAGATAAAACCTGTTTCTACCCTGAAGGTGGTGGTCAATCTGGTGACAGAGGAATTATCGAAAACTTACAGCGAACTCATACAATAGAAGTAATTGACACACAACGAGAAAATAAAGAAATAATCCACATATGTGATAGTCCTATCGAGGTCGGACTTAAAGTTATTGGCAAGATAGATCAGATTTTTCGCTTCGACCTGATGCAACAACATACAGGACAACATCTTATCTCAGCTATATTCTTCCGCGAGTTCAAGATTCAGACAAAGGGAGTTCACTTTGGCGCGCAGGTATCTACTATTGATTTTATCACAGAGAGAATTCCTGACTTTATGCTAATTCAGGCTGAAACCTTGGCAAACTTGCTTGTCGCGAAGAGTCTTGTAATCAGGACTGGGAGTTTTTCACCACAAGATGCGAAAAAACTAAAGCTTCGCAAGATGGCTAATAGCTACGAGGACAAGGTTAGGGTCTGTTTTATTGACAGATATGATGCTGTTGCTTGTTGTGGGGTTCACTTCAAGAAGACATCAGAGATTGGACCGATTAAATTTTTACAGACTGAGAAGCTTGCTGATGGTACAACTAGGTTAAGTTTTGTCGCTGGTCAACGATCATTAACTCTATTTAACCTCTACCACAACTCTTGCGAGTCACTCAAAAGGTCACTATCTGCGCCGATTGAGAAGATAACCGAGGAGCTTGAGAATCTGAAGGCGAATAACCAACTGAGAGTTGATGAGATGGGAAAAAGGCTAGACTCCCTGCAGAATAATCTATCAGAAATACTCCAATCAGTAGAAAATGTTATAATTTTTGATCAACTTGACAGCAAGGATTTCTCAGAGATAGGTAAGAGATTATCAGTTACTAAGAATTTTTTCTTGCTGATAAATCAACAGGAAGAGTCTGCGAATTTCATCGCCTTGTTGCGTGGAGATGGGGAAAAAGAGAGGCTTTCACAGATTGCATACCGTTTTGGCGGAAAGAATAATTTTTATCAGGGCAAACTCTCAGAGTCTCGGTTAGGCGACTTGCAGATTGAGGAGATTAAGCGTTTTTTCCAATAGTTGCTATTTCAGCGCAATACCATATATTGAAAAATGATGAGCAATCAAGCTGACAATCTCTTCCGGTCTGTCATGCTCTACCCAGAGGACTCCAGGAATCCGCTTAAAAAATGTTAATTGTCGCTTCGCATATCTGCGCGAGTTTTTCTGGATTAATCTCTTGACCTCGTCGAGGTCTTCGCGCAATCTACCTTGCTGATCAAAAAATTCACTGTAACCGATTGCTTTGAGTGCTGGATCAGTTGGATTGTAGCCGTTAGCGAGAAGAGTCTTGATTTCAGAGAGGAGCCCTTGTTCAAACATCTGCTCGACGCGGGAATTTATCCTGTCGTAGAGTTCTGCCCTCTCCCGCTGGATTCCGATTATAATTGGATCTAGGTGGGGACGTAACGAATCAGGCTGCTTGAAAGATGATAATTTTTTCCCTGAAGAGTAATAGACCTCAAGTGCACGACAGACTCGATAGACATCGTTAATATTAATATTTTCTGCTGCCTCAGGATCTATCTCCTGCAATCTAGCATACAAGGCAGCCAATCCCTCGTCAGCTAACATCTTTTCGACCCGGGCCCGTGTTGCCTCGTCTGCCTTAGGTGTCTGGGGAACCCCGAAGAGAAAGGTTCTAATATAAAAAGCAGTCCCCCCACTAATCAGAGGTATATGGTCAGCCTCGATAATCTCTGGTATAAGACTATCAGCAGCTTGAACAAAATCTCCAACACTAAACTCATCACGTGGATCAAGAAAATCTACTAGATGGTGCTTCACACGACTTAGCTCTGCCTCAGTAGGCTTTGCTGTCCCGATAGACAACCCCTTGTAGACTTGTAATGAGTCAGAATTTATTATTTGTATGTTTTTGTCTAAGATACTTGTTAAAGTAGAAGTCTTACCTGAAGCTGTAGCACCAAGTAGTACAGCAACAGGCAATTTAGAATGACTATTCCTCGTCATCGTTTGTGAATTTAATCTTTCCTGTAAGGATTTCATCCATCGCAGCAGAAACAATTTTACCATTTGCAGCATCTTCAGAATCTGAAGCATAGCCTTCTGCAATGTGTTTAGCTCTTTTGATAACTGCTGTCGTCATAGCATATTTATTATCACTGTATAAAGTCAAGTTTTCTAGAGGTATACTCATAGGGCCCCCAATCTAAGATTTTATTATATAATAAGTTATTTTCTAAAAAAAGTAAAGCGAATCACTTCTTTAATGTTGTTATTGCTGAAATAATAATATCTGCCACTGCGTATTGATCAAAATTCTCAGTATTTATAATCAAATCAGCAAATGAATAATCGTTGTTGTCGATATTGTATAATTTCTTGTAGCGGTTGTGATCTCGAAAGTCACGTGCTGAGGTCTTGTCCATCTGGGCTTGAAGATCCCCACCTTCGCGCGTCAGTATTCGGTTAGCCCTTACTTCAGATGAGGCTGTAAGGAAGACCTTCAAATCCGCATCTTCGAGCAGCCAGATTGCTAGTCGTGAGCCAAGCACACAATTTCCTGGTGCAGCTAACTCTTTCTGCATATCATCGAGTTTGTAATCATACTCAGGATTATTCTCAGCTCGCTTACAAAACTCTTCGAAACAAATCCCTTCTTCGTCTGCCATATTGTGAAAGGTGTAATTAATCATCTTCAAGCCTAATTTCTCAGCTACAATTGCTGAAACACTGCTATTGCCACATCCACTCTTCCCTGAAATAGCAATCTTAACATTTCCCATAAAATCTCCTACTCTGCGTTTCTAAGTTGTTCGCGTATCATCTCTATGCAGTCTTTAACCTCTATCACAGATTGATTTAGCTCTATCAGGATACTCTTTGATCCAATTGTATTTATCTCCCTATTAAATTCTTGACAAATAAAGTCTAATTTCTTGCCTATAGGGTTATTCTCTTCTAATGTTCGTGAAAAAGAGGCTAGATGTGCCTTCATTCGAGAAATTTCCTCATTTATTGAATATTTTACGAGGAAGACAGCTGTCTCTTCATAGATTCTACTATTGTCTATAGAATCTATCTCAAGCTCATCAAATCTCGTTTTTAGGTCGTTTTTAATCTTCGCATCAAGTTCAACAGCCTTTGACTCTATCAAATCAACATGGTTCTGTATCAGAGCTATCTTCTGCTGAATATCACTCTTTATTGTCAACCCCTCGACTTCACGTGATTTCTCAAACTCATCGATTGCACCATCTAGAATTGGAAAAAATCTAGACTTCACAAGATCAAGATCTGTCTTCTTGTCCGACTTAATTATATCATCAAATTGAAGAAGATGTTCAAGATTGACAGGTGTCTTAACCTTTGCCAACTTTCTCATCTTTTTTAATATCTTTGAGTATGAGACTAAGGCATTTTTATCTAAATTTAAGACAATATTCTCATTTAAATTCTTAAACTTAACAAAGACATCTACTCGTCCACGTTTAACTCGCTCTGAGATACTCTTTCGAACTTCCATCTCTAGTCCAGAGAGAAAGTGTGGAAGATTTAAATTTATATCAAGAAACTTATTATTATAGGATTTAATCTCAACCGAGCAGATATACTGTTGGTCAAAGATCTCACTAAAGCCGTAACCAGTCATGCTTTTCATACTATTTCCTCTTGCTCTTTAAAATATTCCATTAAATGAGGCCCAATTACCCAGTTATCACCAGCCCCCATTGTAATAAAGACATCTTCAGGTTGCAGAATCTTCTTCAAGAGCTCTTGAGCATCAACAAACTCCTGCTCGTAGTAGACCTCCGGGTGGTGTTCGCGAGTCTTTTGAAAAAACTCATAATCAAGCCCCTCGCCTCTCCCTTCACGCGCAGATGCGTAAATTTTATTCAGAACAACAATATCAGCATAATCAAAGCAACTTGCAAACTCATCAAGTAAGGCTCGCGTGCGGGAATAGGTGTGAGACATAAAATCAACAACAATCCTGCGCCCATGATAAAATTCCTTATACCCTTTCAAGGTCTGAAAGATCGCAGTTGGATGATGGCCATAATCATCGATAAACAAGATATTGTTGACCTCTCCGATTATCTCGCTCCGTCGCTTTGAACCAGCAAACTCAAGAACTCCCTCTACCGCCTTCTGCAAAAACTCAGGATCATCAGATAAGTTAGACTTTTTCCCAAAGGTATAAAGGCAAAAATTAAGAAGAACAGCACCCGCAGCATCAAGTGCAATATGAGAACCAGGAACCTTTAGCGAAAATTCCTTGCCAGCAAAGGTGAAGATTGCATATCCACCCCGATAATGATAATTTGTAAGGGGATAATCCGCAGTTGCGTTGAATCCGTACGACAAAAAGGTAAGATCTTCTCGCTTAGATCTAAGAATCTCAGCAGACTCCCGTGCTCCATCATCATCCTCACAATATATATAATATCCACCCTGATTGATCTTTTGACCTAATTCAATAAAAGCAGAAAGGATATCACTGTAATCTTTGAAATAATCTAGGTGATCTGGCTCAATACTTGTTACAAGTGCCACATCAAGATTGAACGCAAGAAAATGTCGTCGGTATTCGCAAGTCTCAGCTATAAAAAACTTCTTACCTTTGACAAGTGTCGAGCAGTTTCCAAAGGCCTTGACAGCTGAACCAGCTAAGACCGAAGCTTCAAGCCCAATGTTTGCGCAGACAGAACCAGCAATCGATGTTGTGGTAGTCTTACCGTGAACACCTGCTATTCCTGCGGATATTCTACCTTGTGAGAACATAGCTAAGGCATCTGTATACAGAATAGGAAGCTGTCCCTTTTCTTCCAGGAATTTGACCTCACAATTATTTTCAGAGGTGTAGGCAGCAGATCTGATAATTAAATCAACAGAGTCTGGAATATTTTCTTCATTAAATCCGTTAAAATATGGAATCCCCAGTTGATTCAAGACCTTATCAGTATAGAAAATCTCATCTACATCAGAGCCAAGAACCTTTGCTCCGTTTTTGAGAAGTAATTCAGCAAGGGCAGCCATTCCAGTGCCTTTGATTCCAATAAAGTAAAAAGTCTTATCCACAGGGTTATTTATAATATTTTGCATCATTTTTATATAATACACATCAGATGTTTTTTAGTCCATAGTTTTCTACTTTGAAATTCTGGAAAAATATTGTATTATATTTATTATGAAATTTGAAAAAATAAAAAATAAAATAGAGCAGTTTTTTAAAAAAATTAAATTAGGTTTTAAAAGATCATACCTTTTTCTAATTAAATCCTGGGTAAGTTTCACACGAGATAACGGCTTTATTCTTGCCTCTAGCCTTGTTCACTCTACGTTAATCTCCCTCGTGCCATTCTTCGCACTACTCTACGCATTGCTCTCAAGCTTTGGTACTTTCAAGACAAAATTGACAGAAGATGTCTCAACTATAATTGCAGATTTTGTAAGCAATGTGCTGATCCCGATCGAGACTGAAGATATTGTCTTAACAGTAAAGACCTTTGTCGAGAATACAAAATCTCTAGGTTTTGTAGGTCTTCTTGTCTTTGCAATAACCTCTTTCTTCCTGGTTAATCGAATATGGGGAATTTTTAACCAGCTCTACAAGACTAAGGCTAGCAAGAACACATTCTCACAATTTATAAGTTACCTCTTTTTTCTAATACTTGGATCATTCCTCCTCGGTTTTTCATTAACCCTGACCTCAGTTGCAAGAAAATGGTTGATAAATTTCCTAAACATTGGAATTTATGAGCAGATAATAATCGCAAGCTTCCAGTTATTAATATTTTTAGTTCTACTTTTTCTAATGATAAAATTTATCCCATCTACCTATGTCAAGACAACTAGCGCGCTACTTGCAGCATTTATTGGAACAATAGTCTGGTATATTGTCAGCAATCTGTATATATTCTTATTCACAGGAATAATTGATTTTGGACCAATATACAACTCTCTAGCATCGATTATAGTATTTATTTTCTGGGTCTACACTGCGTGGATAATAATCTTTTTTTCTGTAAAAGTAAGCTATGTCCACCAATACAAGCCACATATTTCACGAAGAGATACTCAAACTACAAATGCAACAACTGCAATGGTTGATAGCCTAGACATTCTGATCCTTATTGCACAAAATTTTACTGAAGGAAAGGGAGAGACAAGCATCAAGGACCTATCGACGCAACTAAAGATCAACGACACAGAAATTATCAACTGCGTGAATGTCTTTGTAGAAAACAAGATATTGCTTGAGATTAACTCTTCAACAAAGAAGTATACACTTGCCCGGCCGTTAGAAAAGATTAAACTAAATACACTTTTTTCAATTATCGCAGGTGAGAACAAGTATGAAAAGTCAAATCAGACAAAGGGGTCTAGGCTTATCAGCACAACATTTCATGATATCGAAGATAAACTAGAGGCTATGACATTGAAAGAGCTTGTTGAACAAAAAGAGATTCAGGCCTGATTGTCGACCGTAACAGACCAGATAGCCTTTATTCGTTCAGCTAAGGTAGGATGCGAGAAATTATAATAGCTATAATATTTGTTTGGAGAAAAGTTACATAGATTCTCCTTAGAAATTGACATCAAGGCCATAGCAAGATCCTCATTATTGCCAATTGTCATGATTGCAAATCTATCAGCCTCATACTCTTGAGTTCTTGAACACTTTGTGAACAGCGGAGCAATAAGACTCAACATTGGATCAAGAATAAAGACCACAAGGATAATCATTGCGTGGGATGATGGAGCAACAAAGTTAAACGCTTCAAAGATAACCTCACGACTTAATATAAACGATGCAGAGAACAACGCGACAAAGGCGATAAAGATATCTACAACAAGACTAGTCAATACATCGTTATTCTTCGCGTGTCCAATCTCATGTGCAAGTATTGCAACAACCTCATCCACTGTTAATTTCTCAACCAGAGTATCATAGAAGACAACTCGTCGGGACTTTCCCAATCCAGTGAAATAGGCATTAAAATGCATACTTCTTCGACTTCCATCCATTAAATATATTCCCTTAGTCTTAAAGTTCAGCTTGCGCGCAAGATCTGACAAGGCATCCTTTAATTCACCATCGGGTAGTGGATAATATTTATTAAAAAGTGGCGCAACAAAGACAGGATAGACAATAGTCAATATTAATTTATATATCGCAAATAAACAAAAAGCGTAGATCCACCAATTTACCCCAGTATTCTCAACAAACAAGATACAAGCGCCAATTAAAGGGAAAAAGATAAAAGCATACACAATGCCTCTTAATACAGCATCCTTTACAAAAAGCAAGATTGACATCTTATTAAAGCCATACCTCTTTTCAAGAATAAAATGAGAGTAGAAGATAAAAGGAAGTGCAACTGCTTTAAAAAATATCATCATTATAAAGATAAAAAAGAGACTAAGCAAAAATTCGTTTGTAATATAAGATGATAAGAATAACTCTAATTTTCCTGCATAACCACAGGCAATAAAGAATATAGATGCTATAAATGATGATGTATAAGATAATATCGAAAACTTATTCCTTGAAACAGTATAAGTCGAAGCCTGTTTATAGACTTCTTCAGAAATTTTATAAGCCTTCAAAAATTCAGGTATCTTGTCTCTGTTTTTTTCAACATTTCTGATATTCAAATATGTTAAAAAAATTTGCAAAAAAAATTCTAATGAACTTACTCCGATGTACAATCCCAGAACTAATGAAGGCTTCACTCAGGCTCCCAGCTTCTATTAAAGAGCTGCAACTGATTTGTCTAATTTACCTCGAGAAACACCAACTTTACACTGCTTGCAGACTGTTAATTTCTTCTCAGAAACTTCGATTTCATAAACTGCTTTAATTCCAGTTCTTCCGCATACTGGACAATTTCCTCTTCCATGATTGTAAAACTCTGATGTTCCTTTTCCTCTATGTGCTTTGGACATGTGATCTCCTCATAATTTACGTATATTTATTGCTAATATATATTTACTACGAAAAAAAGTCAATACTAACAAATAGCTACAATAATATTTATTTTATTTTTCTTCTCACAAACATCCCCTTTTATTTTTTTTTGATAAAAGCTATACTGTATAAAATATTTTTTAGGAGAAAAAATGATAAGAATTAACGAAAACTTTAATAAGCTTAAGGCTTCTTATCTTTTTGTGGATATAGCAAGAAGAGTTGAGAAATTTAAAGAGGAAAATCCTTCTGCAAAAATAATTAAGATGGGTATTGGAGATGTCACAAGGGCTCTACCTGAAGCTTGTATCAAGGCGATGCATGCCGCTGTTGACGAGCTTGCGAGTGAAGAATCTTTCAAAGGCTATGGACCAGAACAAGGTTATGCTTTTCTGAGAGAGGCAATTGCTACGAATGATTTCAAGTCTAGAGGATGCAATATCTCTGCAGATGAGATTTTTGTCAGTGATGGAGCAAAATGCGACACTGGGAATATACAGGAGATCTTTGCACAAGATATTACTGTTGCAGTTCCAGACCCAGTGTACCCTGTATATGTAGATACAAATGTAATGGCTGGAAGAACAGGACTCAACGTCGATGGGAGATATGAAAATCTTGTCTACCTAGAAGCGAACGAAGCCAATGGGTTTATTCCTGAAATTCCTGCAACTACCAACATCGATTTAATATATTTGTGCTTTCCGAACAACCCTACAGGTGCAACTGCGACAAAAGAACAGTTAACTAAGTGGGTTGAATTTGCTAAGGCAAACAAGGCGCTAATCCTTTTTGATGCTGCATATGTTGCATTTATCAGAGACAACGAAATTCCACACTCAATATACGAGATTGAAGGTGCTGATGAAGTAGCAATTGAGTTTCGAAGTTTTTCAAAGACTGCTGGATTTACTGGGACACGATGTGCATATACAGTTGTTCCAAAGAAATGTATAGCATATACTAAATCTGGCGAAGCCCAGTCTGTCCACCCACTCTGGAACAGAAGACACTCAACTAAGTTTAACGGAGTATCATACCCGATACAGAAAGCAGCTGAAGCTGTCTACTCACCAGAAGGCAAGGCTCAAGTAAAGGAATTGATAGATTTCTACCTTGAAAATGCTAAAATAATCAGAGAAAGCATGAGTAGCCTCGGATACAAATGTACAGGTGGCGATAACTCGCCATATATTTGGGTTCAAACAAACTCAGATAGCTGGGAATTTTTTGATACACTTCTGAACAAGGCAGCTGTAGTAACAACCCCAGGTGCAGGATTTGGAAATTGTGGACAAGGCTATATCAGAATCAGCGCGTTCAATAGTCGAGAAAATGTAATCGAAGCAATGGAAAGAATCAAGAAGGCCTTAAATAAATAAATTAAAAAGGGGATGCTCAATCTGCATCCCCTTTAGTATGTCGAACTAATACCACAAACTCATAAAAAGTCGAGATAATCTACTTCGATGTAGCCCGACAATCTCGTTAACAAAATATTGTCTCAAGCCCATAAACTACTCCCTAACTTATTGTAACTAATAATCAATTAATTTCAAGTAAAAATTAGCTTAAAATTAACAAAATCTTATTTTTCTATCTTCTGATAAGCATCATACATCTTCTTCAACTCTGCTAAATCAACAACATCTCCATCAAACGAGATAGAACCAGAGATATTATCCTCATCTACGAAATGAAATCCATCTAGCACAATATCCTCTACATCAATAATATCCGCATACTCACTACTTACATCAGAGACACCAATATCACCGCTAAGTGAATACGAACCATCTTCATGAACTGTAACTGATAATGCCCCTTCATAAGTCGCAATATCTCCAAGAAGCTCACTAACAGGAATCTCATAGGTACCAGGGACACTTAGCATCGCAAGATACTCAGGCGAAAGCCCCTCTAATGCTTCAAGAAAATCAGGAACCAACACTAAATTATCATAGTTTCGAGCCAAAGCTGTCAAAGTATCAATCTTGTTGCCAATCGCCTTACAAATTGAACATGAAGAAAACCCAATCACAACCATCATTAAAATCAAACTTAATTTTTTCATATTTCACCCCTCAAACTAAGCAATTTTAACCCCAAACCACTGATTGAGCAAGTTTAATTTTGTTTATTTCATTAATAAAATAAAAAATAGGCTAGGCAATCACTGCCTAGTCTATCAATAAACTCAGTTTTTTCTTTCAAATTTGAAAAAACTTATACTTTCCTTTAACTTGCGTGCAAAATCGGATAATACAGAAGAAGTCGACGATAACTCTTCTGATGCAGATGCGTTTTGCTGGATAACCATATTCAATTGACCCATCGAATCATTAACTTGACCAACCTCATTAACCTGCTCACTACTTGCAGCAGAGATCTCATTAACCAAGCCTGCAGTTTGACTAATAAACGGAACCAACTCTTCTAACTTTGTTCCAGCATCCACAGCTTCGCGCACAGTAACACTAGACAATTCTCCAATCTCGGCAGCAGCCTTCTGGCTTCGCTCAGCCAATTTCCGTACTTCAGAAGCTACAACAGCGAACCCCCGCCCACTTTCGCCAGCTCGTGCTGCCTCGATAGCTGCATTCAACGCCAACAAATTTGTTTGCCTCGCAATCTCCTCAATAACTGAAGTCCTCTCTGCAATAACCTTCATAGCATCAACTGCTCTTTTTACAGATTCGCCACTCTCATTTGTCTTTGTCGACGCCTCTTCAGCCAAATTCCCAGTATTCTTAGCATTATCAGCATTTGTCTGAATATCACCGCCAATCTGCTGCATGGATGCGGTAATCTCTTCAACAGAAGCTGCCTGTTCACTAGCCCCTTCTGCAATCATCTGCGAAGACTTATTCAGCTCAAGACTGCTAGACAGCAACGATTCAGCTATAGAAAACGCATTTTTTACAACCGAGGTCAAGTTATGACTCATCTTATTAACAGCCTCACCTAGCTGACCAATCTCATCAGATGACTTTGCCTTAACTTCCTTACCAAGATATCCATTTGAAATTTCAACTGTCACATTTTTAACATCTACAACAGGTTTCACAATTCCTATTCGAATAAAAAAAGATAAAATCAAACTTAACAAAATAATTGCAACAAGAATAATTCCAACAAAGAGCAATATTAACCTGTTAACCTCAGCCAACAGAATAGATTTGTCAACAAATAATACAATATCCCAATCCACAGAGTCTAGAGTCTCTGAAAAGACAAGAAAATCCTTTTTCTCTCCATTTTGATTAACCATGATTTCAAAATTAAGAATTTCACCAGACTTCAATCTCATTAGATCCTGCCCGAAACCTTCTGAAAGGGCAGAATAGTTAGAGATGTTGTAATTCATCATAACTTCACTATCTGGATGAATAATAATATCGCCTGAAGAATTTAATGCCATTGCAAAATCACTTTCATTGATTCGCAAACTATTGATAATATCAACAATAACTTCGATAAAAAGATCTATACCAACAGCACCAACATGCTGACTATCTCTGACCACTGGAGAGACTGCTGATACGACCAAAGTATTTCCCTCACCAGAAAGTGTCAAGTAAGGTTCAGTTAAAAAACTTGACTCAGCACCAATAGAGTCTAAATACCAACTTCTGTTACGAACATAATAAGAAAGACTATTAGTCCACAACCTTGGATCAGCTATCAACTCTTGAGTAGCTTCGACTCCTAAATAGACCATATCCAATTCTGGATTTTTTTCTTTTATCGTGACAAAAGTATTAACAACTGATTGGTATCTAGCAATAGCTTCAGGATCTCTTTCCATTCCTTCTGGTGTTTCTTTCAACCTCCCAGCTAACTCCCTAATACTTGCGGGTAAATTAGCTAAATCAGCAAGCTGTTTTTTTCTAGCATCACTACTAGGTCTATCAAAGTAAAACTTTGTAGTAACCGAGGTGCAAAGATCTTTTACCTCCTGCGAGTCTGATAAGACCTCAGCAATCATCATCTTTTCTTTTAGATAAGCATCTACATTATTTACAGCAGCCTGCAAGACACTTGCTGATTCACGATAACTTGACTCAAGAAGATTTTTTCTCTGAATAACTAGGGATATAACAGCTGTAATAGTCAACAAGAAAATAGCAGGAATTACAATAAATATAAACGATTTTATCCAAAGTGATTTAATTTTTAACATAAGACATCTCCTACAATAATGTTAAGAGATAGAACTACAATTAGCAAATGTCAAACAAATCATTTTGCATAAAAAAAACACTAAAAAGGCTACTTTTTCTTTACGAAAAAATAGCCTTCCTTATAGAAAAATATAGATGCCGAAGTTCTACTTCGACTTAATGTTCATAATATCAAGAGCCCAACTTAAATCTGTAGCAAATCCAATATTATCAACCTCACTACCAAAGAATTTACTAGTAATAAGACCAACAACATTTCCACGAACATCAACTAGCGGACCTCCACTATTACCTGGATTTATTGCAGCATCTGTTTGAATAATTCTAACATCATCGATATTTCTTACACCACTAACAATTCCACGTGAAACTGTATGGTAAAGCATATCTAAAAGAGGCGCTCCAATTGAGTATACATCATCACCAACAGAGTATGGCTTCGAAGCGATCTCGATATATGGAAAATTCTTACCGCTAACCTTCAATAAAGCTACATCAAGTAAGTAATTAACCTTGACTAGATTAGCCTTCAAGACCAATCCATCACCATACTCTACATTAACAGAGTCAAAACCACCAAGGACATGAGCAGCTGTCAAGAGATAACCATCTTCAGAGACAAAGAAACCTGAACCATGTCCACCATCTCTCTTCAATATAACGATTGCCTTAAAAATCTCCTCAAAATTCATTCGCCCATTTGGCTTAGAACCAGCAGAATAGAAGACATTAGCAACCTCATCAGCTGTTGAATTAGCTTTTTTGATATCAATATTCTTAGATTCTAACAATCCAGCAATCTCTTCATCTACGAGCATTGCCTTAGTATTTAGTTTAAACGTCTCGTAAAATCCTCGACCGAAAGAGGTCTGTCCCTTCGAATAATACAAAACTGATACATCTTTCTTCAATATTAAAGTATTCAATTTAGTATCAAAAAACTGCCACTCAATAATCATCTTCATATCAAAATCCAAATACAACGTACCAGAAGCAGCAGCATTATATTTAATATCTTTAATAATAGCAGCGACAGCATACCGAGGAACAGATTTATCGTCTTTAGTATCAGGCTTAAAAAGATTTTCATATCTCTTTGGCATTGTACAACCTGATTCTTCTAAGATTGTGTTACCAACATAGACCAAAGAGTTATCATTAGAATTCAAAAAGCTAAAACCCTGCCAATTATCAACAATTCCAGACTTATTATTAAAGAAAAACTCTTCTCCAATCTTCACGCCATATTTCAAACTATTAACAACTCTCACAATCGATATAGAGTTTGTATCCGAATATTTTACCTCTTCTACCTTTGTAACATTCTCTCTTGATGGAGGAACATACAAACTATTACACGAGATACTAAATAAAATAATTATTACAAATAAGATTGATTTTTTCTTCATTTTTTCGCTCCAAATTTCTTTTTGGCAAGCATATGAACATTTAGTATTACAACCTGAGGCTCTTCATCCTCAGCAGCATACAAAGTTACAACACCTACAACATTTCCAAAATCATCAAAGACTAGAGATCCTAAGTGACTTTGATCTAAGATATTATCCTCTTCACTAAATTTCAGTAATCTAACAGAATCCACTTTGTAAGACTTTAACTTACCAGAAACCCTAATCTCAGAAAAATCTTTATTCATGATTCTTCCATTAGCATTGTATTTAGAATTCCATCCTCCGAATTTTGCATTAAACTCTGACAAAATAGGAAAAGAGACATATGCGATATTCAAAGAGTCATCAAAATAATCAAGAGCTCCATCAATTACAATTCCATTCTCATATTCGATCTGATATTTCTCTGCACTGCCCTGTCCAATTATCATAAAAACAGAACCAGATGAAACAAGAACAGAATCTAATTTTTTACCATCACCATAAATAACGCCCTTATGAACCTTATTTTCAGCAACCAATTTCTCATCACTAAATTTAGTCTCTTCAACACCAGCCTCAATCTCTTTTATAAGCTTTTTCATAACCTTGTAATATGGAGACTTTTTAACCTTCGCAATATCTGCAAACAGATCCCACAAATCCGAACTAGCTGCTAACTGAGCCTCGTAGCTTGACTTAAAGTAGGCAAAAGGCGAATCAACATCGCGATCAAATATTGCAACAATCTCATCATTAGAGAACAATTCTATTGAAGATTCAACAATTGCTCGTGAAAGAATATCTTGCAATTCATAGCCGTTAGAATATCTTCCTGGTAAAAATGCAGCTGAATTAAAAAACTTATCACGTATGTAAGCATAATTTCCAGTATCTGTAATCTTTAACAGTGTATTGTCATTTTTCACATCATATACCTGCCACTCGATAGAATAGTAGACATTTACCTGACAATCAACAACAACTGGAATAAAATATACAGTTGTTATCTTCTGTTCTGAATAGAAATAAAGATTCTTTACAACAGCACCAATCCTAATATCTGGATCCCTCTTAGATGAGGAATTAAAAGTAGCATCCTTGTAACTATAGACATCTATTCCTCGTGATTCAAGAAACGCCGATGTAATTATCGGAGAGTCGTTCTGATACAATGTTCGAGCTATTTCTCTATCCATAAATACAGGAAAAGAATAACTTGTAGAAGATTGCAAATAACCAATCTCCTTACCATAAGGAATATCCAAGACAAAACCTGTAAAGTCAACAAGTTTTGAATTCTTGATAGATTTCAAACTCTCATTAACCTCTTTGTAAGAACCATTGCTAGTTCTCTCATACCGCGGAGCAAGATAATTTCTATGCGGTGACTCATAATTACTTTGACAAGCTACACAAGCTAGCAACACAACAAAGTAAGCAGTAATTTTAGCTATTTTTTTCATTTTTTCTCCCTAACCAATATATTTAACAGCTGTGCCGTAAATCAACACCTCAGCAGCACCAGCCATAATAGCACTTGTTGAAAATCTAACACCAACGACAGCGTCAGCCCCTAACCCACGAGCCTCTTCAACCATCCGCTCTGTTGCGGTAGTTCTAGCACTCTCTAACATCTTTGAATAGCCCTTTATCTCACCACCAACAATCTGTTTCAGTCCAGCTGCAAAATCAGAACCGATATGACGAGACATAATAACACTACCCTTAACCATTGAAATCTCGGAATATTCTCTATTCTTCAGTTTTTCGATTGAATAAATTTCCATATAATCCTCTCAAATTTTTATTAGTCTTCATAATATTATAATGAGTATTTTTTTTCAACTCAATGAAAAGAGATTTCACAAATTTTACTCATTTTTAAAAAATAGGGAACAGAGATAAAGATATTTTTTTATCTGTTTTTGAAATTTTTGACCATATAGACGTTTGTTTGTTGTACTTTATTGAAATATTAAGTATAATGAAGGCATAAAACTTCAAAAAAGGATTTGTCATGGTAGATAATAAAAAAACAATGGTTACTATTGATGGAAATCAAGCTGCAGCTCATGTCGCTTATGCGTTCAGTGAAGTAGCTGCAATCTATCCCATTACTCCTTCCTCAACTATGGGTGAGTACGCAGACTCATGGTCAAGTGTAGGAAGAAAGAACATTTTTGGTAATGTGGTAAACGTACAGGAAATGCAATCAGAGGCTGGTGCTGCTGGTGCAGTTCACGGCTCATTAAGTGCTGGTGCTTTAACAACGACTTTTACAGCATCTCAGGGTCTTTTGCTAATGATCCCGAATATGTTTAAAATTGCTGGAGAAATGCTTCCAACAGTATTTCACGTTTCAGCGAGAAGCCTTGCAGCTCAATCTCTATCAATCTTTGGTGATCACTCAGATGTAATGTCTGTTCGAAACACAGGATTTGCGATGACTGCTGCTTCTTCAATTCAGGAGACTATGGATTTAGCACTTGTTGCTCATCTTTCAACTCTTGAAGCCAAAGTTCCTTTCTTAAGCTTCTTCGATGGTTTTAGAACAAGCCATGAAGTACAGAAAGTAGAAGAAATTTCATATGAAGATATCAAGAAATTAGTTGATCCTAAGCTAGTAGAAGATTTCAAGAACAGATCAATGAGACCAGATTGCCCAATCGTTAAGGTTGCAGCTCAGAACCCAGATGTATATTTCCAGGGAAGAGAGACAACTAATAACCAGTACGATGCAATCCCTGCTATTGTTGAAGCAAATATGAAAAAGGTTGCAGAGCTAACTGGTAGAAATTATAACCTTTTTGACTATGTTGGAGCTGCTGATGCAGAGAGTATCCTCGTAGCTATGGGCTCTGCTTGTAACACAATCGAACAGACTGTTGAGTACCTTAACAAGAAAGGTGCAAAACTTGGTTTAGTTAAAGTTAGACTTTTCAGACCATTCAAGACTGATGCTCTTGCAAATGCTATTCCAAAATCAGTAAAAAAGATTGCTGTACTTGACAGGACAAAAGAACCAGGCGCTATCGGCGAACCTCTATTTTTAGATATAGTTGCAGCACTTAACGCTCACAACCGAAGCGATGTAAAGGTTATTGGCGGAAGATACGGACTTTCTAGTAAGGAATTTAATCCTTCACATGTTAAGGCTGTATTTGACCACCTTGAAGGCAAGGCTTTCCACGGTTTTACAGTTGGTATCAACGACGATGTAAGCTTTAAGTCTATACCTGTTAACGAGAAGATTGATATTACACCTTCAGATGTAATCAGCTGCATGTTCTGGGGACTAGGTTCTGATGGTACTGTTGGCGCGAACAAGAACAGTATTAAGATTATCGGTGGTAACACTGACCTTAACGCACAGGCCTACTTTGTATATGACTCAAAGAAATCTGGTGGAATTACAACTTCTCACCTTAGATTTGGAAAAAGTAGCGTAGATATGCCTTGGCTAATCGATTCTGCTGACTTTGTAGCTTGTCACAATCCTGCATATATTGGCAGATACGACATGCTTTCTTGCTTGAAAGAGAATGGAACATTCCTTCTTAACTCTGAATGGGATTCAGAAGAGGTTTTCAACCATCTTTCAGAAGATATGCAGAAGATTATCATTGAGAAAAAGATTAAATTCTACAACATCAATGCACTTAAGATTTCTGAAGAAGCTGGACTTGGTAAGAGAATCAACACTGTAATGCAGGCTGCTTTCTTTAAGATCTCTAAGATTCTTCCTGAGGCAGAAGCAATTGACTTGATTAAGGCTGCTATCAAGAAGACATTCATCAAGAAAGGTGAAGACATTGTTGAAATGAACTGGAAATGTGTTGATAACACTTCAGCTGCACTTGTTGAAGTTAAGGTTCCAGCAACAATTACTAAGAGCTACTCTCCAAAGAAGCTAATCTCCAAGGATGCTAGCGATTTTGCAAAAGATATTATTGAACCAATCATGCATTTGAGAGGTGATGAAATTCCTGTAAGCAAGATGTCATTTGACGGTGTAATTCCAACTGCAACAACAAAGCTTGAGAAGAGAGGAATTGCTCCACGTGTACCAAAATGGATACATGACAACTGTATACAGTGTAACCAGTGTTCAATGGCTTGTCCACACGGAGTAATCAGACCAAAACAGATTGAACCAGCTAATGTTGCAAAGGCTCCAGAAGGATTTGTAACTGTAAAATCTAATACAAAGAATGACAAAGATCTTCAATACAGACTTCAAGTTTATATCGAAGATTGTACAGGTTGTGGTGTTTGTGTTGATGTTTGTCCAGCTAAGACTAAAGCTCTAGAGTTTAGTACACTTGAGACAGAATTAGAAAATGGCGAAGCTAAGAAAGTTGAGTTTTTTGACTCACTTCCAGACATCCTTGACGGTGCTCCTGCTAACTCAGTTAAAGAAGTACAATTCAAGAAGCCACTTTTTGAATTCTCTGGTGCTTGTGCTGGTTGTGGAGAGACTCCATATGTCAAGCTTGTAACACAGCTTTTTGGAGAAAGAATGATTGTAGCTAATGCTACAGGTTGTTCTTCAATCTATGGAGGAACATTCCCAACTGTACCTTATTGCCAAAGAGAAGATGGAAGAGGACCAGCTTGGGGTAACTCTCTTTTCGAAGATAATGCAGAGTACGGTTACGGAATGAGACTTGCTGTTGATTCAAACAGAAGCCTATTAAAGCTAAATATTGAGAAACTTCTAGAGATGGGCGTATCTACTGAATTAGAGGCTGCATTAAAGGCATCAACAATTCTTTGGGAAGACAAGACAGAAGACTCTATCGCAGCGCAGAAGAAGGTTAAACCTCTAATTGCAGCTGAGCTTGCTAAAGAGACAAATGCAGAGAAGAAAGAAGTTCTTGCAAAAGTAAATGAGCTTTCTGACTATTTCACTGAGAAGAGTGTTTGGATCTTTGGTGGAGACGGATGGGCTTACGATATCGGATACGGTGGAGTTGACCATGTTGTAGCTTCTGATAAGAATGTAAATATTCTTGTTCTTGACACTGAAGTTTACTCAAACACAGGTGGACAGGCTTCTAAATCTACTCCAATCGGTGCTGTAGCACAGTTTGCTGCTGCCGGTATGAGAATGGGCAAAAAGAACATGCCTTTTATGTGTATGAGTTATGGACATGTCTATGTTGCAACTATTGCAATGGGTGCTAACCGAGCTCAAGCTCAGAAGGCCTTCATGGAAGCAGAAGCATGGAATGGTCCATCAATCATTTTTGCATATTCTCCATGTATCGCACACGGAATTGATATGTCAAAGACACAAGACGAACAGAAAAGAGCTGTTGATTGTGGATATTTCCCACTATTCAGATACAATCCTGCTGCTGAGAAGCCATTCACATTTGATTCAAAAGAACCAAAAGGTGACTTCCAAGAGTTTATCAGAAGTGAGAGAAGATATCAGACTCTTTTCAAGACAGCGCCAAAAGAAGCTGAAGGCTTACTAGCAAAAGCAGAAGCAGACGCTAAGAAGAGATTTGAATTTTTCAAAAAACTAGGCGAAATAATGTAATTAACAGGGGGCTGAGCAATCAGCTCCCTTTTTTGATTTTGCAACATTTTTCATCTATGATTAATATATAGTTTTATTTTCTAAGAATAAAAAATGGGAAAAGAAATGAAGATATTAATCCTAGAAGACAATGAGGGTCTCGCCCTATTAATCTCAGAAGTAGTACAAGACTGCGGATACAAATCGCATTGTATAACAAATGGCAACGAAGCAACAAAGTGGCTTCTAGAAAATTCACCTTTTTTCATAATAATGGACTACTCTCTCCCAGACATGACAGCCAAACAACTAGTGACACAATTCAAGGAGATGAAGATTCCCCTACCCCCGTTCATGATTTCAACTGGACAGGGCGATGAGAAGACAGCTGTAGAGATGATGAAACTTGGCGCAATCGACTACATAATCAAAGACAGACACTTCTTCGAGGTACTACCACTAAGCATCCACCGAATCGCCCGTGAAATTGAGAATGAACGACAAAAGCTTATAGCACAAGAAAAGTTATTAGAGAGCGAGAGACGATTCCAAAAACTTTTCAACACAATGAACGAAGGAGTTATTCTATTCGACGAAAACACCCAAATACTTGAAGCTAACACAGCAGTCCAGACAATCTTTGGAAAAAACAAGTCTGAAATAATTGGGAAAAAAATATCCGAGCTAAGCCTTAATGTTATAAACCTAGATAGCGAATCAAACACTCTCTACACCTGCCCATTATTGTTAGTAATAAGAGAAAAAAAGCAAATAAATAATTATATTATTGGGCTTCGCCGTGACAACTCTGGATTCTCTTGGCTCAACGTCAACACAAGCCCGCTAACAGATGAAACAGGAACATATATTGCAACATTTATGGATATTACTCAACGAGAAGAACAACTCAAAAAACTTCAAGAATTATCGACAACAGATCAACTAACAGAACTACACAACCGTCGCTATATCCTTGAAACTACAAAAAACATACAAAATTCTAGCCGAAGAGAGAACAAAACATTCTCAATAGCAATGCTTGACATAGACCACTTCAAGAAACTCAACGACAAGTATGGCCATCTTGCAGGAGATGAGGTATTAAAAAAATTCTCGCAAACTATTAGAGAGAATCTTCGTAGCTATGATATTGCAGGGCGATTTGGAGGTGAAGAGTTCATAATAATACTACCCAATACAGCCAAAGAGGAAGCTGCAGAAATTCTAGCTAGAATCCTCTCCACAATCAGAAAGACAACAATCTGCTATAAAAATTCTAAAATCATGATGACCTTTACCTGTGGAATTGCAGAGAGCTCAGAAATTGAGAACAAAGAAGATACAGAACAGTTGATAGAACTTGCAGATATCCGCCTCTACAAAGGCAAATCTCTTGGCAGAGATAATATTCAACTAATCTAGGAGGAAAAATGAAAGAAAACGATGTCTTCGAAATATTAATTGTCGAAGATGATGATGGACATGCAGAATTAATCCGAGAGGGACTAGAAGATGTGGGATTTTGCAATCCGATACAACGATTTAAAAACGGCCTTAAAGCATGGGAATTTCTCAACAAAGAAACAATATCCAGCCACAACTATCTAATACTACTCGATATCAACATGCCAGTTATGAACGGAATAGAATTCTTAAAAAAAGTCAAAGCAGAAGAGAAATTCAAAAACATACCGATAATAATGCTCACCACAACAGATGATCCTCGCGAAGTAAAAGAGTGCTACAATCTAGGGTGCAACTTCTATGTAACAAAACCAATTGACTTTGTCGCCTTTGCTGAAAATCTTCGACGACTCGGACTATTTATACAAATAATTAAATTATAGGATTTTTTATGAAAAAAAAAACTTATCTTTCTGCTAATTTCAATGTTAGTACCGACAATAACATATTCTCACAATCTACAAGAGTGGGAAAAGACTAAAAGCGATGTAAATATAGCCTTCGAGATGTTCCAATCCCACGGGAGCGTAATGCTAATGATAGATCCTGAGACAGGAACAATCCTTGACTCCAA
>JAFGXN010000064.1 GCA_016936615.1 Spirochaetales bacterium
GAACTGATTGAAGCGATGAAAATTGTACTGATAAATAATGCAGAAAAAGCACTGATGACTCCGACTGTAGTTCACGAACTTGAAGGACCACGGCTTTTGACGCAGAGCAGAAATGCAATAAGGATAATCTCAAACTGCGCGCTTGCCTGGAAGATTACTGGCAAAAGTGAGTACCGCGACAGGGCAATAAAATGTCTTGAAAATATCAGCAGATTTAAAGACTGGAATCCATCCCACTTCCTTGATGTAGCTGAGATGTCGCTTGCGGCAGGAATCGGCTATGACTGGCTCTACGATGAACTTTCTGTTTCGCAGAAAAAGATGGTTGCTTCTGCTCTTGTGAAAAACGGACTGAAACCAGGACTTAGGGGTTTTACACGTGGCGCATGGTGGACACAAGGCGGGAATAACTGGACGCAGGTGTGTGCAGCAGGTCTTACTGCCGGTGCAATTGCGATCAGAGATGCAGAGCCAGAGCTTTCAAAAAAAATTATTTCATATTCGATAGAAAGCCTGCCGAGAATTCTCCATGTCTATGAACCTGACGGAGCCTATCCGGAAGGAGCAATTTACTGGGACTACGGGACATCTTTTCACGCACTGATGGTGATGGCTCTGGATATAGCTCTTCCTGACATTGCCAATAAAGTAAAATCGACAATTATTTCTGATAATTTTTTAAAAAGTACAGAGTATCTGCGCTGGACAATCGGAGCTTCGGGTGATTATTTTAACTATGGCGATACAACGGAGGGGTTTGACGTAGCAGAATTGGGAGCAGCCTTCCCGATTCTTGTAGCCGAAAGCGGCGACAAAGGCTCAGCACTCTGGTACAGGAAAAAATTTCTGGAAAAAGAGGTTCAGGATTTAACTGTTTTTAAAAGGCTCTTCCCAATCTGCCTTCTTGCTGTCGACCGCAGCAGGGAATTGTTCTCAGATGATTCTCTGCAACAATTGCCAGATTCGAGCTTCAAGTTCTACGACGGGGAACAGCCACTAGCCTTTTACAGAAATGATAATGGGTTCTACTTCGCAATCAAGGGCGGAAAAAACAACGGCTCCCACTCGCAGATGGACTGTGGCTCATTCATCCTGGAAAAGGATAAAATCCGCTGGTTTGTAGATCTTGGCCGCGACGACTATAATCTTCCCGGCTACTGGGAGATGTCGCAGGCAGGACGGCGTTGGAACTACTTCAGATTGAACAATTTGAGCCACAACACAATTTCAATCGGCAACAGACTGCACAATGCCGATGCTGGGGCAAAGATAACAAGAACAAAGGCAACAGATAACGGCTGCGAAATCGTGGTGGACTTGTCGCAAACACTAGCTCCAACCTGCAAGACAGCAACTCGAAGCGTGGGTGTCGAAGGGGCGCGGGTGATTATCACCGATACAATTTACGACGCAGACTCATTCATCGTATGGTCAGCAACGACTACAGCAACAATTGTGATAGAAGGAAAAACTGCAATTCTGCATCAGGACGGCAGACAGCTAACCTGCAAAATAATCTCCCCGCCTCAAGCAGAGTGGAGCACCCGTGCTGCCACTGGAACCTCCCCCCTTGATGCGCCTAACCCTGGAGTGAAACAACTGCAAATCAAACTGCCACAGGGTGATGCTGAAATTGTCGTGGAGATGTTCTAGAAAATAAAAATTCCCAGACCAGTCTCCCAGTCTGAGGGAATTTATCTATTTTTCTTAAACTCTTTCTGCAGTTTCGCAATTTTTTTCCACTTCTCACGCTCATATAGTTCGGGACCTGTCTCCTGCCGTTGTTTGAGCTGAGAGAGTTCATCGCGAAGTTCTAAGTAATTATTGTAACGACGATGCTCAAGCTGACCAGTGGCAAGTGCAGCCTGAACAGCACAGCCTGGTTCGCCGCGGTGAGTGCAATCACGGAAGTGGCAATCCTGCGCCAGTTCTGTTATGTCGCTGAATGTTTCCGCCAAGCTATCCTCATCTGCCCACAGTTTCAACTCTTTAAGACCTGGCGTATCAATCAGGTAGACCCCGCTCCCAAGCCGAAAGATCTGCTTACTTGTAGTTGTGTGCCGCCCCCGTAGATCCCCCGACCGCTGTGCCTGGGTCTGCTGAAGCTCCTGACCTAGCAGTCGATTGATAATCGTAGACTTCCCCGTCCCCGATGGGCCAATTAAGGCAATAGTCTCTCCCGACTGGGATAAATCTGTAAGGGCTTCAAGCCCCTGCCCTGTAGCCGCGCTCACAAAGAAAATATCTACACCGACAGCTGAATTCTCAGCAGAGAGCCTGATTGACTCCTGATCTGAAGCCGAACACAAATCCGCCTTGTTAAGAACTATCACAGGCCGTGCCCCGCTGTTCCATGCCAAAGTCAAATACCTCTCTAATCCACTCACAGTGAAATTCCGTCCGCCATTGAGCCCCATAACGATAAAGACTATATCAATATTTGCAGCAATTATCTGCTGCTGAGTCTTCTCGCCAGAAGCCGCACGGGAGAAAGCTGTGCTGCGAGGCAGAACCTTCTCGATTATTGCCATCTGCGCATCGACCTGCCGCAACAGAACCCAGTCGCCGACTACTGGATAATCAGAAGCGCTCACCGCAGTGTAGACAAAACTACCCGAAACCTCAGCCTGCAACAACTGAGGCTCAATTTTTTCCATAGAAACAAGAGAAACCATATACTGGTTCCTTGAATCACGCACAACCCTGCCGGCATCAAGCCCGCAGCCAATATATTGTTTATAATTTTTTTCAAAAAAATTCCACATTTCACTACTCATACTAGCCTCTCCAAGGTCTTTGTAGCTGGAAAAGGTAGCATTGTTACTGGCTGAACAGCAAGACGAAACAATTTCATTTCATTATCATCCCCAGCAATACGATTAGTTCGAATAAAACCACATTTTACACAACGGTGAACAATTGACCACTCTTTTGAAGGTTTAACCCAGATAGAAATTGGTTCCATT
The DNA here is from genome assembly GCA_016936615.1 of Spirochaetales bacterium. Taxonomy (GTDB): domain Bacteria; phylum Spirochaetota; class Spirochaetia; order JAFGXN01; family JAFGXN01; genus JAFGXN01. Next base: position 2,967 of record JAFGXN010000064.1, read on the forward strand.
CCACCTCTACAACCGCAACGACGGTCACCTGAGGTTAGATCCACGTGAAGACTCCAAAGACAATGAGGACAATGATTACGATTATAACCGCCAAATTCTAATGGAGAAACTGCGATGCCACAATTCTGGCAAATAAATGAGTCATTTAAATTATTTTTTTTATAAGTATTTCTGGACATACCACCCTTCCAATGCAAATTAATGCTTAGCGATATGTGATGTCCTGTTCAATAGAGATAAAGATTTTCTGATTGAGTAAAAAATTCTATAAAACTTATAGAAAAGATTCACCCTGAACAGGAACATCTTTCCTAACAAAATCCAACATAAACTCTCCTGTATCAATAGTTTAATAAAATATAACAACTTTTTTAGAAAAAAACAAGATTAAATTAAGTAAAAAGCATTACAAATAAATTCAATATCTATTTCTTCTCATAGTATCCACGAATAATATCAATCAACTCAGCAGTCTCATCCAAACTCTTCTTTATATTGGCATTGTTCGCAGTGATATCAATCTGAGAATTCCAGATCTCATCTGCAACATCTTCCCACTCTACAACCATTGGCCAAGGTTTAGAATTTGTAGCAGCTTCTTGCAATGTCTTGTAAAAATCAGTGTCAAAAATAGGATCTTGAGCAGCAGTCTTTGTAATTGGAGGGAAACCTGTAAGTTTATCTAACTCTAACTTCCATTTACTTTTGTAGAACCAGTCAAGAAAGGCAATCGCTCCTTTTTTATTTTTTGCTGCCTTAAAAACGACTATAGAGTCTGAAATAAAAATAGAAGAAGCATTTTTAACTCCTTCAAACTTTGGAATTGTAGAGTAAACAACAGGAAAACGCCCTGCAACCTTTGAATCTACCCAGGCACCTGCAAAAGTAAAAGCAATTTCACCATTTGCAAACATTTCTTGACAATCATCTCTATTCATTGATAAAAAATTATTAGGAACAACTCCAGAAGATGTTACTTTTTTTATAAATCTCATAGAATCTATTCCAGCAGAAGAATTTATAAAAGACTTGCCTCTCGTGCCATCTGGATTGGCTTCAAAAAAATCTCCACCAGCCGCATAAAAGTAATAAACAAAATCTGTCAATTCTGTATGGGCCTTACCAGTAAACGTGATAGAAGGCTTGCCAGTTCTCTGAGTAATCCTCTTAGCCTCAGCAAGTAACTCTTCCATAGTATTTGGAATAACATTTGTATAATTTTTATTTATAGCAAGAATTCTAGCACCTGCGACCACAGGCAAACCATACAAGAGATCACCCATTGACCCTTCATATGATTCTAAAATCTCAGGGAAAAACTCATCTTTTAAAGTTGACGGAAGAATAGGGCTCAAGTCCTCAACAAAATTATAATCTATATAATCCAAAATCCAGCGAGTACCAACAACTGAAATATCTGGAGTATTTTTTGAAAACAAGGCCTGATCAAGGTCATTTTTTAAATCGTCCCAAGATACTAAAATGATATTCAAATCAGCTCTAGGATAAGCTTTTTTAAAATCTGATTTTACAGCATCAGTATATTCTTCCGTGATAACTCCGTAATCTGGCAAGAAAAAAGTGATATCTCCTTTAACCTGATTGCATGAAAATATAGTAAAACTTAATAAAACAATACTAATAAAACGATTCATTTTTCCTCCTAAGTAAACTAGTTGCGTTGGTATATATATTGTAAACCATTTTACCAAAAAAAAAAGCTTCTTTTTATTGTACTTATAATTTTTTAATAGTAAAATAGTTTAAATACATACTAATTTTAATAAAACGAGGAACAATATGCCAATTTCAGAGAACATAAAACAAGCAGCAACTGGCGCATCTTTTATCAGAAAGATGTTCGAAAAGGGTGCAATATTAAAAAAAGAGTTTGGGGCTGAAAATGTCTTTGACTTTAGCCTGGGAAATCCAGATATGAAACCACCTAAGGAGTTCGAAGAAAAACTTATAGAGATTATCAAATCTGAGATGCCAGGAAAGTACAGTTACATGCCTAATGCGGGACATCTCTATGTGCGAGAAAATATTGCAAAGAAGGTGGCTTCTGAGCAAAACGTGGATCTAACTGCTAACAACATAATAATGACTTGTGGCGCTGGTGGTGGAATGAATGTTATTTTAAAGACAATTCTTAATCCAGGGCAAAAGGTTCTTGCCTCAACACCATGCTTTATGGAGTACAAATTTTACGCAGGAAACCATGGGGGAATTTTTGAGACTGTAGCAGGAACTGAGGATTTCGATATAGATATTGAAGCTATGGAAAAAAAGATCTGCAAAGATACTGCAGCAATTATCATAAACTCTCCAAACAATCCTTCAGGAAAGGTATATTCACAAGAGACAATCAACAAGCTTGCCGCACTCTTATATAAAAAATCCGAAGAGTTTGGAAGAGAAATTTATCTAATAAGCGATGAGCCATACACGAAGATAATCTTTGATAACAACAAGGTTGCCTCAATTTTTGACAAATATAAACACTCTATAATAGTAACTTCTTACTCAAAGGAGTTATCTATTCCTGGAGAGAGAATTGGATATATTGCTGTAAATAATGGTGCTGCTGACTTGCAAGAGTTACTTGCAGGAATGATTCTATGTAACAGAATACTTGGCTTTGTAAATGCGCCTGGTCTTATGCAACGAGCTGTTGGAGAATTGACTGATATCACAATAGATCCTATGGTCTATCAAAAAAAACGGGATATTCTTTGCGATGGGCTTAGAAAAATAGGATACGAATTTATCCCACCACAAGGGACATTCTATCTTTTTCCTAAATGTCCTGGAAAGGATGATATGGCAATTGTAGATGCCCTTCTTGAGGAAAAGATCTTAGTTGTACCAGGTTCTGGATTTTCATTTCCTGGACATTTTAGAATTTCTTTCTGCGTAGAAGATTCTACAATTGAACGAGCAATGGCTGGTTTTGAAAAGGCTTTTAAAAAAGTAATGGAGGAATAATGTTTGGAATATCAGATGCGTCAGTTATAATCGCTATAATAATCCTTATTGGTAGTGCTTTAACTTCTATCATCTACGGGATTGTAAAATGGAATAGTGAGGGAGAGATTACAAAAGAACAACTCCTTGAAGAGGAGATATGGGAAAATGAAGAGTCCCTAATAGATAAAGAACTAGGCGGTGATTTATGAGTTTTGAAATACTAATCCCTGTTGTAATTATATATTTAGGAATAATTGGTTTTCTTGGAATCAAAGGTTATAAAGGAACAAAAAACTCCTCAGACTATCTTCTCGGAGGAAGAAACATAAACCCATTTGTAATGGCTCTTAGTTATGGCGCAACTTTTATCTCAACATCTGCGATTGTTGGATTTGGAGGAATCGCCTCACAATTCGGACTTTCACTACTTTGGTTACCTGCATTAAATATCCTATTCGGAATTTTTATAGCTTTTATCTTCTACGGTAAAAGGACTAGAGCTATGGGTCTTCATCTTGAATCACACACTTTTCCTGAATTTCTAGGAAAAAGGGTAAACTCAAAATTTGTTCAAGTCTTCACAGGTGTTATAATTTTCTTATCTATGCCTCTCTACACTGCTGCAGTTCTTATCGGTGGAGCAAAGATTTTAGAGGGTCTGTTGAATGTTCCATTTGAATACTCGGTTGCTTTTTTCTCAATTCTAGTTGCAATATATGTTATTATGGGTGGAATAAAAGGTGTAATGTATACTGATGCGCTTCAAGGAGTATTGATGTTCCTTGGAATGCTATTCCTGCTAGTTGCAACCTATGTGAAACTCGGTGGAATAAGTTCATCACATCAACAATTAGCTGAACTTAGTCAATCGGAGATTTTTCCTCAAGGGTTAAAAGCCTTAGGTAGCAACGGCTGGACTGCCTCGCCGGAACTAGGGTCCCCGCTCTGGTGGATTATATTTTCATCTCTAGTCTTTGGCGTGGGGATTGGTGTCCTAGCTCAACCACAGCTCTGTGTCCGCTACATGACAGTCAGAAGTAACAAGGAGTTAAATCGAGCAGTTATCATCGGCGGGATTTTTATATTGATAACAGTTGCCACACCGTATATTGTTGGGGCTCTGTCAAATGTATACTTCTACAATGAGCAAGGATTATCAGCAGTTCAAGCAACTGCTGCAATCAATGGCAAGGCTAACGTCGATGAGGTAATTCCTCTTTTTATATCAACTGCAATGCCTAAATGGTTTGGGTATGCATTCATGCTTGTAATAATATCAGCTGCTATGAGCACTCTGAGCAGTCAATTTCATGCAATCGGAACAGCTATAAGCAGAGATGTCTATTCAGCTATCTCAAAAAGAAGTCATGACAAATATGGGGTATTAATTTCCAGAATTGGTGTGATAATCTCAATATTAATAACAGTAATACTTTCTTTCAATATGGGTTCTGGAATTATTGCTAGAGCAACAGCGATATTCTTCGGAATTATGGCATCAGGATTTCTTGCACCTTACACAGCTGCCCTATTCTGGAAAAGGCTGACCCGCGTAGGAATGATTGCAGGAATGATTTCTGGAATAGCTGTAGTGTGCTTCGGATTTCTGTTTTTACACTCAAAAGAGGCAGCTGTCTTTGGAATTTGCAGGGCAATAACTGGAGAAAACTCTCTCTTCGGAACTTCTGTTGGACAATTTATAGATCCATTGGTATTTGCCCTACCAGTCTCAACTTTGTCCACAATCATTTTTTCCCTTATGACCCAGGTTGAAAATAAAAATACCGTAGATGAGTGTTTTGCTTTGGTGAAGAAGCAAAAACGATTAATTAAAAAATCTAACCAAAAAACTTTAAATAAGATAAAATTTAAATTTTTCTCTAAAAAAGGAAAAAAACTATGAGACAAAAGCTAATATATATTGCTGGCTTTAGGCAGCATGCAGGTAAAACCACAACTAGCCTTGGGATAATCTCAGAGCTGAGCAAATATTATCCACTAGAAAAGATTGGATATATCAAACCAGTCGGGCAAGAGATGTATACACTTCCTGATGGCAGAAAGGTTGATAAGGATGCAAAAATAATCGAACGCTTCGGAATTCAAGGATTAGATATGGATCATGTTTCACCTATACGAATTGCTTCGGGCTTTACAAAAGATTTTTTAAGATCTGACCACAGAGAAGAATTAATGCTTGAGTATAGAAATAGAATACTTGAAGCAGTTGAGACATTGAAAGACAAGGAGATAATTATTGTCGAGGGAACAGGTCACCCTGGAGTCGGTGGAGTTGTTGGTCTATCAAACAGCAAGGTAAGCAAGCTACTTGACGCAGATATTATCTACCTTGCTGGCGGCGGTCTAGGAAAAGCTCTAGATATGCTAGAAACTGATATGTCATACTTTGCTCATGAGGGTTGCCGTGTCAAGGGAATTATTTTCAACAAGGTTCTAGCTGACAAACGTGACTCTATGAAAGATATTATAACTGAAGGTCTTATTAACTCTATGTTTAAAAATTTTCCTGATACCATTAAAATATTAGGATACCTTCCTGAGCTAGAGTATCTAAACAAACCTTCAATGTATCTAATGTTAAAAAAATTCCCGACAGCATATGCGGTTGGCAATATAAACGATACAATATGGCTAACCCCTTGCAGAAAAATAAAGATAATCTCCCTTCCAAACAGAGTTTTCAAACCATGCGAATATTTGAAAGCCCATGATGTTGTGGTAATAACTGCTGCTTCAAAAAGAAGATTGCAGAGAATCCTTGATTATCACAAATCAATCAAAAGTGAGGGGGGTCTTGGAGGGATTGTCCTAACATGTAAAAAGCCTTCAATCAAGATCATTAAAAATATAAAAAAAATTATAAAATATAATATTCCAGCCTTTTACGTGGACGAAGATACGGCCGAGACAGATATCAGGCTTTACGAATGCTACAACAATACGAAAATCCAGACATTTGATAGTGAAAAAATAAAAAGCATCCAATCTATGTTTGCCCAATACTTTGAAACTGATAAATTCATGGATGCATTTGGGCTTGATCCTACTCCCAATTCCGAGAAAAATTAAAGTCCGTGGTCTTTAAGCTATCTGAAGCTGCTTCAAAATACTTGGAGCAGCTTTTTTCTTCCTCTAGCTTCAAAAAATTCTTAGAATATACGTAAAATAGCGAATCCTTGCTCTCGACAATAAATTCGTTTTGCCTCTCATCTAGAATTTCTCCACTTACATTGATTTTAGCCCGAGTTACAAGCAGTGGCAATCTCATTTCCACTGGGATTTCAACAGGTAGAGAGGATTTTTTACAAAACTCGCTACGAGAATTCCTATCTAGTTCAACCCAAGCCTGCACCTGAGAGAGTCCCATTAATCGTACAGCTTCGACTGCAAAAGAGTTGCAAATCGGAAGAGGAAAACCTTGCGAAATTTCAATATCATTATATTTTTTCAGAATAGCAAAATGAAAGAGATTAGTTATTCTAAAATCCCTGATTCCAGAGCGATAGGCATCATCAATTGATTCAGTTAACTTCTCAAGCTGAAACTCAGGAACAAAAAATGGTAGCACAACCTGAGACGCCTCTTTAAAACCTTCAAGAGGTTTAGCAATCTTATAGATTGACGAGGAAGACTCAACCCCACAACTATGATCATTGCAATAATAGACATCTTGACGAATTTCTCTAGCTTGAAGATCCCTACACGAAAAACAGTTAGCATCAAAATGTCTCTTCTCCTCTTGCAGTTGATTAGCAATAAAAAGAGCATCAAACCAAGACCAAAACTCCCGTTTAGCATTTTTCATTATTGATGTTGGGAAAAAAAGCTCGCCCTCAATGCAAACATCATCAATCTCCACTAAGTACTTATTATCAATAGAATTTTTGAAAAAGTCTGACACAAACTCAGAATTTAGGCTTTTACTTTTTGCCACCTCCAAACTCAAGTCCATGAACCACTCTCCAAACTCTGTAGAAATCATAATTTTTTTTGCTGAAATAAAAATACTCAGATTAACAGTATGGCTTTTTTTATACATTGGCAAACTTGAAAAATCTCGATTCTGTCCTGCAACTGATGAGGCGATTTTAAAAATAGAATCACCAACCTTTAATCTTAGCTGACTTGGAACAAAGCACCGATCTCCCCTGTTTAAACGAGCGACTGGCTTACGATTTCTGTACATAGAAACCATTGTCAATCCATGACCATCCTCACCAGATCTGCTCTGAAGCCGAACCCGATCTCCCTTAAGTATTGTCGAAAAAGCTTCAAACTCAAAACCTTTGCTATCTGCCTTCAAAATCTTTCCAACAAGGTTCCCAAAATTACCAGCCTCATCAGCCTCAATTAAATTCTCCATAGATTTTTTTGTATAAAACCCATAGCTCTTCTTTCGCTGAACCACGCTCTCAGATAGATCTCTAACCTCAGAAAGAATCTTTTCACTATCGCTGTCAAGAATTCGCCTATACATCTGAACAACATTAGCGACATAATCCTCGCGTTTCAATCGACCTTCTATCTTGAGCGAAGCAATTCCAATCTCTTTAAAAAAATCTATCATTTCAATAGTTTCTAAATCTTTTGGAGAAAAGAAAAAACCATCTCTCCCATCTGATGAAAAATATCTTCGCCTACACGGTTGCTTGCACAGACCGCGGTTACCACTAAATCCACCTAGGCTTGATGAAAATAGACAAACTCCAGAAAGGCTGCAGCACAATGCACCATGAGCAAAGACTTCGAGCTCCAGAGGTGACTTCTGAGAGATAATCTTTAGCTCTTCACGAGTGATTTGACGTTCCAGAATAACTCGTGAAAATCCTAAATCTTTTGCAATCTCAACTCCGGCACTGTTGTGAATTCCCATCTGAGTGGAGGCGTGAACTGGGATATGAGGGAAATAGTCTTTTAGGATTTGCAAAACACCAAGATCCTGAACAATGAAGGCATCCGGCGAAACAGATGAGGCTTCCTCCACGCTTTTATAAAAATCTTCTAGCTCAGTCTCTTTAATCAATGTATTCAAAGTGAGATACAATTTCTTGTTTTTTCGCTTTAAAAACTCTGAGAGCCGAGATAAATCGTCAAGTGAAAAATTTTTTGCCATCTGTCTAGCATTAAAACGGCTAAACCCGGCATAGATTGCATCTGCGCCAGATTCAGCAGCAATAATGCCACATGAAAGATTACCTGCTGGTGCTAATAGTTGCATGGTTCCCCCAAATACTGTACCGATTTGTGTGCTTTTGACTTTTGAATAGCTTAGAATAAATCCTCGAGCCTCTAAGAGCGTCGAAAATGCAAAAGCACACAATTACTAACACTATACCGAGATACCCCGATCTAATCAACAATTTTTCTTTTAATAAATCTTTTTTTTGCATTTTTCCCAAATGTCTTCTAAAATTTTAACTAAGGAGTTTATATGAAAAGAACATTATTTTTAATTCTAATGGCAATCACATTTACTAATGCCTTCAGTCAAGAGCGATTTACAATCATCTGTGACAGCTGGCCACCATATCAGATCGAAGAGGATGGTTTTGTTACAGGATTCAGCACAGAGGTTGTTAGGGCTGTTCTCGACAAGCTTAAGCAGCCATATGAAACCATTGTCTCATACCCTTGGAAGAGAGCCTTAACAATGATCGAGACCAACAATGCACACGGACTTTTTTCAGCTAACTATACTGAGGATAGAACTAAATTTGCATGGTACCCGAGCGAATCATTGATAGACTCACCTTGGGTCATTTTTGGCAAAAAAAACTCTACTTACACTGGTTTTGAGTCACTTAAAGGAAAAAGAATAGGAACAGTTCGAGGATACAGCTATACTGCGGAATTTTTGAACTACATCAATGAAAATTGTATTGTAGATGAGGCTTCGGACGATGAAACAAACTTTTTAAAACTTGACAAAGGGAGAATTGATTTCACAGTAGGAGACTATGGAAATGGAATAACCATAATAAAATCAGCAAAGTACCAAGATATAAAAGGTTTTACAGATAACCCGATCAAAAAAGATGGTCTCTTTCTAATTTTTAACAAAACAAAGGTTAACAAAGAATTTGTAGATAAATTCTCTGAAACATTGAAGGACTTCAAACAGACAAATATGTATAAATCACTGTACAACAAATATTTCTCACTCTAAGAAAACTTTTTCACCTAGGGTTGTTTACTCTAGGTGAAAAGATTTTATACCTTCTAGACTTGTCAATTTTTCAAAAATCAAGTTTAAGTTAGACTTTTTAAAATGAACAAAATAAATATATTTATATGATGAATTATCAATATCAACAGATAACTCATAGTGCTTTATATTTACCTCAGGCAGAAGATTTTGAAATGCCTCAAGCTCTACCAACTTGCTAAAATTCACAACTAACTTGCGTCTGTAATAGCCAAAATTTCTACGGCTTAGGAAGGCATCAACAGAAACAACTAAAAGAATTACCAAAAACAAGAATAATGAAACCAGAAAATAACCTGCGCCGACAATTATTCCTAAAATAGCAAAAATCCAGATTGTTGCAGCGTTAGTAAAGCCTGAAACGCGTTCAACATTGCGAATCAATGCACCTGCACCTAAAAATCCGATTCCAGTAACTATCGAACCGAATAAAGGGAGGGGATTTTCTTCAGTGATATCTAACCCCACAGCAGCAAGAGCGCAAGATCCAGTTGCAACAAAGATGAATGTGCCAAACCCGATAGGTTTATTTGTAAGCTGCCTAGATATTCCAAAGATAAATGAAAAAAAGAAAATCCACGCGATTTTTATAAAAATCAATACATAGTCATCCATAAATATATAATACATCATTCTCTGAAAAATAATAATTATTTAAAGTAATTTTTTAATAGTTTTTTTTA
>JAFGXN010000065.1 GCA_016936615.1 Spirochaetales bacterium
ATTAGAGATGAAATACATCGAGAAATCTGGTTATGATCAGGGGCTTCAAGAGGGTAAGCTTGAAGGTAAGTTAGAAGGCAAGCAAGAAGGACTTCTCGAAGGTGAACAAAAAGGACTCCTCGAAGGCGAACAAAAAGGGCAGTTAAACGCTAAAACCGAGCTTCTCTATAAATTATTAGTCAAAAAGTTTAGTTTTAAAGAATCAGATCTTTCCGGGATTCTAAAAGATTCTGGAAATTACAGCGTAGATGAGCTTTTTGATTTTGCTGTGGATTCAAACTCGTATGAAGAATTTCTAGTTAGAATAAAATAGTTTAATTCTTCGTTACTGGAAATTATATAGCCTTAGGATTGCTCCTAAGGCTAAAATTTTTTATTTTAAAGGAATTATTGTAAAGCTGTATGAATACTTTTTATTGGTAAGCAGATACTCTCTATGAGGTCTAGCACCCCACGAATCATCTCCACCGATTCCTTTTTGTCCAGCATCAATGTTCAATGTAAGGAAATCCCCCGACACTGTTAATCTATCTGGATGAGTTGCAGACTCAAGCTGATCCAGCGAGAAAGGCCACACACTAAAATAGAAGCTCTCTTCCGCTACTACTTTAATTCCCTGACCATTATCATCCACAAACTCTGCCCATCTGACATCGGTTCTGTTTCCTGTCTCTTGTGGTCGCACATAATTGTAGAACATCTTTTCTGCAGTATTTCTATAAATCCCAATTAGCGATCCACTCTTTCTATCTACATAGTTTTCGCCAGGACCTCTTCCATACCAAGATACATTCTTGAGAGAAGGATTGATTTTCATGCTAGTTCCAACTCTTGGAATATTTTCTGCTCGAATAGTTTTGAACATATAATCTGTTTTGATTTTTCCATCAGGGTAGATTGTATAAGTTCTCTCAGTTTTTGCAGCAAGAGCTTTTCTAGCGTTTTTAGTAACGACGATTAAATTATCTCCATCAAAGTAGCTCTTAATTCTAGTTAGACCTCTAGTCAAAGTGATCTGTTTCCAAATTCTAAGTCTAAAAGGCATTCTGTTTCCTCTGTCATTGTCGATAGGAGCACGCCAGAAATTAGGAGCTGCATTTTCTATAATAAAATCTTTTCCGTCAACAGAGTATTTTGTTATATCTCCAGTTTTATTACAAATTTTTATTTCAAAACTCTCTCCATTTATGGTGAGGGCATTTGTTGATTTTTTAACCTCTAGTTTATTGCCAGAATCATTATTTTTCGCAACATAATTCCATCTACCACTGACCTTAACCTGGTTACTTGCTACGGTGTGACCTTTTTTTGCCCATTTAGTATCAGCCTTTAGAGATGCGTAAGTGTTGAAAAAGTACTCATTTCCTTCAATTAACTGGTTCGTGTATGGAGCTTTTATTTCAATACTTGATTCTGCCTCAATTGCAGGAATATCTAGCTCTCCGCTAGCAATGATAACTCCATTTTCAAGTAATTCCCAGGTAAAAACACATAGTGAACTTGAAATATACGAATACATATTTTTAATAATATAACCATTTTCTGTTTTTTTCATTCTAAAAGGTTGATATACCTTTTTTACTTCGACCATAGATGGATTTGGCTTCCCATCAGGAGCAACAATTCCGTTTATACAGAAATTTGCATCATTTGGTTTATCTCCAAAATCCCCACCATAGGCAAAGAAAGTCCCTTCGGTCTCAAACGGTGCAGGGATAATACCTTTTTCAGTTCGCTTAACCCTTATTCCTTGATCTTTGAAATCCCAGATGAATCCACCCTGCAGATAAGGCATATTCTCAATTAAGTCCCAGTAATCTTGAAAATTCCCAAGGCTATTACCCATAGCGTGAGAATATTCGCACATGATAAGAGGTCTTTTTCTACTAGATTCGCTTCCAATCAAGAACTCAGAGCCATAAGCCCCGCTGTAATAGTCAGTAATCTTTCCATTAGAGTAGTTTTCTAGAATATTAAAACCAGGATACATTGGAGCGAATATGTCAGTATTCCAAGCAAATCCAGCCCTCTCAGATTGCGCAGGTCTAGAAGGATCATAGCTTTTTACCCAAGAGTAGCAAGCCTCAACATTCACACCATTGCCCATCTCATTTCCAAGCGACCAGATTATGATAGATGGATGGTTCTTGTCTCTGTATACCATTCTCTTCATTCTATCAAGGTGAGCCTCTTTCCACGAAGAATCCTTTGCTAGCGATTCGTTGCCATATCCCATTCCGTGAGATTCTATGTTAGCTTCATCCACAACAAAAAGCCCATAATAGTCACAAAGCTCATAAAATCTAGGATCATTAGGGTAGTGGGAAGTTCGCACAGAATTAATATTATTCTGCTTCATTGTTAAGATATCTTCTCTCATCTTTTCGACAGAGACAAAATGGCCAGTATCTGCATCATGGTCATGCCTATTCACACCACGCACAAAGATTCTTTTTCCATTTACAAGCAGATTTCCATCGACAATTTCAACCTCTCTAAATCCAATCTTTGTTGAGGTAATCTCTTCGATATTCGTACCCTTTTTCAAAGTAAGAATAATTGTATACAAATTAGGAGTTTCTGCACTCCACTTTGCAGGATTTTTTATCTCTTGGGAAAACCCCACCTCTTCGACTTTGCCGCCACTAACTGCAACTGTGTTACTTTTAGTAAATAGAGATTTCCCGCTACCATCAATCAATTCTAACTCTATTGATACATTTGCATCTTCAGTAGAGTAATTTTTTATAATCGAGCTTACCTTTAGTTCCGCATCAGTATATGTAGAGTCTAAATACGTGTCTACCTTGAAATCGTAGATATCCAATTGACTAGTTGAATAGAGGTATACATCGCGAAAAATTCCGCTCAATCTCCAAAAATCTTGATCTTCGAGATATGATCCATCAGAGTATTTAAATACCTTGAGGGCAAGCTTGTTGTTGCCAGCGACAATATAATCAGTAATATCAAATATCGCAGGAGTTCTTGAATCTTGACTGTATCCAATCTCTTTACCATTTAACCAGATGTAGAAAGCAGAAGAGACACCATCGAATTGAATATAAACTCTTCTTCCATCCCAATCCGAAGGAACAGTGAACTCATGTCGATAGCAGCTAGTAGGATTTCTTTCAGAAAAATTTGAATACTCTTTAGCTGGCTCATCCATCACAAACGGTGGATTCTTTTTGAAAGGGTAGATGATGTTTGTGTAAAGTGGTCGACCATATCCTTCGATTTCCACATTCGATGGAACCTTAATCTTTCCCCATGATGAATCATCAAAGTCATTGTTGTAAAAGCCTTCTGGTGTCTTTGCAGGTTCAGGATACCAGCTAAATTTCCAATTTCCATTAAGGCTTTTGAAAAAATCAGAATTCTCTCTGCCGCCTTTAATTCCTTGATCTCTTGAGCTATATTGAAAATGTGTAGCAAAAGGTTCAAGTTTATTTTTTCCAAAAACATGTTGATTTTCCCAGTCGTTTGCATTTAAAGTAGCTGCAAAAAAAAGAAAAACCATTGCATAGTTTAATTTTTTTTTCATAAATCCTCCATACTGATTTATTTGTAGTAGTATTACTATCATTTTATTTTATAAAAAATCGATTTGCAGTTAAGTTTTAATTAAGAAAAGATTAAAGAATTTTAATTACCACTTATTGTACACATCTTCTGCAAAGCCAGGAAGGTCCTTGAATTCAATCTTCTCTCCATCATCGAGGATAGCAGTTCCTCTAAAATATCCAAAAACCTGATGTTGAAATGATTGTATCAGCTTTAAATCAAATTTAGAAGATCTATCAACAGCGGGAATGAAGTCCATATCAAGTCTATGGTCGCTAGTTATGAATTTCCAAGGCTTCATATAGTCGTTTTTGTCAAAAACAAACTCAATATCTTCTATTTTATGGGTAATATCTTTGTAAAAAATCATATTCTCTGAAGCAGGTGTTCTATCTGTGAACCCATAACCAATATTGAAACCAAAAGGTTGATTATTAACCATTGCGGAAGCTGAACCCCAGAACCACCTGTTTTTTCTAGTCCAAACACCTCGTCCCCAATCAAGACCAGCTAATGCGTTATGTGAAAAATTTATCTCTTTACCGCCTAATCTGTAAAGCCCTGTTGCAGGCATACAATTAATCTTTTGATTATAATAGAAGGCTTTGCGATTCTCCTTCCATGAGGTTGCAATAACCATTCTTTCCTTATCGGATTTCTGGCTAAGAATTATATTTCCTGAAAGTCCTCGCTGCCCATTTATCTCAAAATCTGGCGCGGAGAAAATCAAAACCCGTTTATCACCTTGTCGGCGGAATTCGAGTGAGATCTTTTTTCCTGAAAAAATAACATCATGTTCCTCATCCGCAGAGGGGGCGAGATTTACCTTCCCAAGCGTCAAAAGTTTAATGTCATCAATTTGTGCAAAGGTTTTATTTTTTAAATCTATCATAGCAATTGCGAATAATCCAGCAAAGCCCAAGTCGCTAATTGTGAAGGTAAGAAAAATTTCATTTTCAGGACAAAATACATAGTAGTAGTCCCATTCCTTAA
>JAFGXN010000066.1 GCA_016936615.1 Spirochaetales bacterium
CTCAATCTCACCATCGTCAATCAAGATACGACAAGTAACATCAACCTCTTTTGAAAAATTAGCATAATTGACATTAAAGCCTCTAGCTGAATCTCCAGAAACTCCTTTATCAAAGATCTTTATCTTATCACCACTAGCAATCTTTATCGGCTCAAACTCACAGGTTCTAACCTCAGGACCTTTAGTATCAAGCATAATTCCTATTGTGTCAGAGATCTTTCGAATCCTCTTGACGACAAAGTCCGCATCTTCGAGGCTCATATGAGCTGTATTCAAACGAACAACATTCATTCCTGCATCAAATAATTTTTTTAAGAAATCCTCTTCACATCTCACGGTTGAGATTGTAGCTACAATTTTAGTAAATTTTTTCATAAAAACTCCATTTACATATTAAGCATATACCAAAAACAATATTTTCTCAATAAAAGAGGTTTCAAAAAGAATAAAATTAAATTTCTAACAATTTACTAAGAAATTCTTCACGATTTAGAAATGGAGTTGGCTGCCCAAGGCGGATATCAACGAGAAATTCCTGATTCCCATACCTGCCGGAGATCGGAGCCTTAATTGCTGAGGCGATATAATAGTTTTTTTTCTCTATATAGGAAAAAAAGTCAGACAGAACCTGTCGGACAAGTGCTTTATCTTTCACGATACCGTTGAAATCACTGCCAGGATTCTTTAACTCAAATTGTGGCTTAATCAAGGCAATAAGTCTGTGGTGAGAGACTAGCTGAAGAAGATAATCTCCAGCACCTTCAATGCTTCTAAACGAGAGATCTGCAACTGCAATATCTGGAGTAGCCTTATCCGGCTTGAAATCCAAGATGTTTGTCTTCTCAAAGACCCCAACCTTCGGATGAGTCCGCAAACTATAATCCAATTGATTATAGCCTACATCGACAGCATAGACATACTCTGCGCCATATTTTAATAATACTTGAGTAAACCCTCCAGTTGAGGCTCCAGCATCCACAAAAACAAGTCCTTGAGGCTCTAAACCCATCTGAGCTATCGCCCCAAGAAGCTTATATGCGCCACGAGAGACCCAATCCTCCTGAAGAATCTCAATCTCAGAATCTACAGGAATCTTGCGGTTCGCATCCCTAACTGTCTCGCCTTTTTTCCTGATCTTGCCACACATGATTAATCCATATGCCTCTTTACGATCAAGCGAATACGGTGGCTTTGTTAAAATATTTAACAAGGTATCCTTTTTCATAATCAACTACTAAAATCAGCGACATAATTTATTCGATAAATTTGAATAGCCTTCTTAGTCTCGACATCAATCTCTACAACAACCCCGTTGACTTGCGAGTCACCTTCAGCGACTTTCATCTTCTCTGGCAACTGGGTAGTAGACCTGTAGATTGAAATCTCAGGCTCACCACCGATAACACTACAACTAGGACCTGTCATACCTAAATCACTGATATAAGCTGTTCCCTTGTCGGAAATTCTCTCGTCAGCAGTCTGTATATGAGTGTGAGTTCCAACCACACAAGCACATTTACCATCAAGGTAGCTTGCTAAAGCCTCTTTCTCATCAACTAGCTCTGCATGAAAATCAATCACAACAGCATCACTCTCTTTCTGAGCCTTAGAGATTGTAGACATCCCACACTTAAAAGGACAATCAACATGAACAAGATTATATCGACCGATCAAATTAAGAACGCCAAGCCTAAAGCCTCGCTTCTCAACAACAACAAAACCATTTCCCGGAGCTTTAGCCGGATAGTTATGCGGTCGTAAAATTCTAGAATCTTTACCAAGAAGGGTTAAATCATCTAGCTTCTGCCAAATATGATTCCCCGACGTGATAACATCAACACCATTACTGAAAAAATCTCCAGCAATCTGATCTGTGATACCAAAGCCATCTGCAGCGTTTTCACCATTTACAATAACAAAATCAGCATTATGCGCTTTGATAAGCTTACCTAATTCCATAAAAACAGCTCTGCATCCAGGCTGTCCGACGACATCACCCAGAAACAGAGCCTTAATTGAAGAACCCATTAAATAGTTACTCCGAAATTTATTTTTCTTAAAAAACTAACGTGCATATTCAACAACACGAGTTTCTCTAATCATAGTAATCTTAATTCTTCCTGGATATTTCATTTCAGTTTCAATCTTCTTTGCAATATCTCGAGCTAAGATTCTAGTCTCATCATCACTTAATTTATTGTTATCAACAACAATTCGTAGCTCACGTCCAGCCTGAATTGCAAAAGCCTTCTCAACACCATCAAAGCTTGTAGAAATGTGTTCCAAATTCTCCAATCTCTTGATATAGCTTTCTAGAGTCTCTTTCCTGACTCCAGGTCGAGAAGCAGAAATTGCATCAGCGATTTGAACAATAACAGCTTCAACACTCTTAACCTCAACATCATTATGATGCGAAGCAATTGCATTAACAACAATATCTTTTTCGCCAAGTCGTTTTGCCAACTCAGCTCCAAGCTCAGCATGGTTGCTATCACCTTCAGATTCAATCCCCTTTCCGATATCATGCAAAAGTCCAGCTCTTACCGCATCTTCGCGATTAGCACCAATCTCTGCAGCTATCATTCCAGAAAGAACAGCAACTTCCTTTGAATGCATCAATACATTCTGTCCATAACTTGTTCTATAATGCAATGCACCCAAACCTCGAATCGCATCTGGCCTCATGTTGTGAATTCCAAGATCAAAGATAACCTTCTCACCATATTCAAACATAGTCTGATTAAGCTCCTTAGAAACCTTACCAACAACCTCTTCAATTCGTGCAGGATGAATTCTTCCATCCTTTATCAAACGCTCAAGTGCAATTCGCGCAATCTCTTTACGAATCGGATCAAAGCATGAGATAACAACTGCTTCAGGAGTATCGTCGATAATTATATCAACACCTGTAAGAGTCTCTAATGCTCTAATATTACGTCCTTCACGTCCAATAATTCGACCTTTCATCTCATCAGAAGGTAATGAGACAGATGCAATAGTAACATCTGCACACACATCTGAAGCAATTCTCTGCATTGTTGAAACTAAAATCGATTTTGCCTTTTTATCAGCAACAAACTCAGCTTCATGCTCAATCTTGTTGATTAAAGCCTGTGCGTCATGCTTTGCTTCATTCTCTAATGATTTCATAATCATCTGCTTAGCTTCTTCAGCCGAGATAGACGCAACCTTCTCGAGCTCAATTCTAACTCTCTCTTCTTCTTCATCCAGCTTTAATTCTCGTTTCTTAAGCTGTGCCTCTTGGTTTGCAAGATTTTTGTTCCGTTTTTCAACTTCTTCTAACTTTCGCTCTAAATTTTCTTCTTTCTGCAGAATTCTTTTCTCGAATTTCTGCTGCTCAGTTCTTCTCTCTCTAAATTCTTTTTCCTGCTGATGCCGCTCGCGAATCATTTGATCTCGGGCTTCCAAAAGAATCTCTTTCTTTTGGGCTTCAGCTTCTTTTATAGCATCTTTTCTAAGCCGTTCTGCTTTCTGCTCAGAAGACGAAAGTTGATATCTAGCATATAGCCAGCGGATTATCCAACCTAAAACCAAACCAAAGAGGAAAAGACCAACAATAAGGCCTATAGCCAATCCATTCATTATTATTCCCCTTACAAAGTTTTTGCTATTATAATAAGTCTATTCTATACTATTTGTCAATATATATTTTTCACAAAAAAAAAGAAGAGAGGCAAAACTCTCTTCCCAAATCAAAAAGCTTAAAATTATTCAGCTTTTTTCTCTTTTTCGTCAGCTTTAGCAACCTTTTCGTCACCTTCAACATCACTTGTCTTTTCAACTAGTTCCAAAAGAACCATCTCAGCTACGTCACCTTTTCGTTGACCTAGCTTTAAAATTCTAGTGTATCCACCTTTTCGCTCAGCAAACATAGGAGAAATTTTTTCAAATAATTTCTTCACGATAGCTCGATCATTAACATCACGAGCAATCAATCTCCTATTATGTACAGAATCGACCTTAGCTCTAGTTATCATCTTTTCAGCCATGGACTGAACTTCTTTAGCCTTAGCCTTAGTTGTTCTAATAGCCTCATACTTAAATAAAGACTGCACCATATTTCGCTTAAGAGCTTTTCTTTCACTTGCCGATCGACTAAGCTTATTAAATCCTTTTCTATGCCTCATTTTCTTCTTCCTTATTTATTTTGAATTTTTGAGAAGTTTTAAGCACGCTAAAATCAGTCATTCCAAGAGTCAAACCCCACTCTTTAAGTTTCTCTTTAATCTCTGTAAGAGATTTTCGACCAAAGTTTCTTGTTTTTGCAATTTCATCCTCAGTTCTCTTAGTAAGATCTCTCAAGGTCCTGATTTGCGCATTTCTCAAACAATTACTTGACCTAACAGACAATTCTAACTCTTCAACAGGAGTATCAAGGATTTGCTGAATTCGAATTTCATCTTCATCAACTTCATCACTTCCAGCAATGCTTTCTTCATCAAAATTGATAAAAACTGAAAAATGTTCCTTTGCTATCTTCGCAGCTTCAGCTAACGCATCTTCTGGTCGAATTGAACCATCAGTTTCAATATCAAGAACAAGCTTATCATAATCATTTCTATGACCAACTCTTGTGTTCTCAATCTCAACTTTAACATTTTTTACAGGTGAAAAAATTGCATCAATAGGAATTGTTCCAATCACATCGATATACTTTTGATTTACCTCTGCAGGAACATATCCTCTACCTAAATCAATTTTCAACTCCAACTGAAAATCAGCATTCTCGCTAAGAGTCATAATTCTATAATCAGGATTAGTTACTTCTACATCACTTACAGCTGCAATACTAGCGCCAGTAACGACACCTGGTCCCTTACAATCGACAATAATTGTCTTTTGTTCGATATCTTCTGGAAGACTAACTTGAAGCTTCTTCAATCTCTGAATAACTTCTAATGTATCTTCTACAACACCAGGTATCACTTCATACTCGCTTGAAATCACATGAGCCTCGCCAGCATCATTAGAGCTTACAACTCTAAGAGCAGTAACAGCACTTCCCTGAATTGAAGAAAGCAAAATTCGTCTTAAAGAATTACCAATAGTCGTACCATATCCTCTTTCAAAAGGATAAGCAACAAATACTGCTTTAAACTTATCTTTTTCATTGTGTTCAAAAGTGATACCTTTCGGCATCTTGAATCCTTTTAACAGGTTCTTTCTAGCCATTTGCACTCCCACCTGGTTTTGCTATTTATTATCTTGAATAAAGCTCGACAATTAAATGCTCATGAACATCGCCAAGGTCAGTGATTTCACTTCTCTTAGGTGTTTCCACGAATTTACCTGTCATAGCATCTGGATCTACTGAAAGCCATGCATATGCACCACTTTTAGAAAGTTCCTTCAAGCTCTCTTTAATAGCAATCATTTTTTTACTTTTCTCTCTAACAGCAATAACATCACCTTCTTTTACGATAAATGAAGGAATATTAACTCTTTTTCCGTTTACCAGAATATGACCATGATTCACAAGCTGTCTTGCTTGTTGTCTTGATGACGCAAATCTCATTCTATAAACAACATTATCAAGTCTGCTTTCAAGCATTATTATTAAGTTATCACCAGATTTTCCAGCTTTCTTCTCAGCTCTGTCAAAAAACAACTTAAATTGTTTCTCTAACATACCATACATTCTTTTAAGTTTCTGCTTCTCTCTTAACTGATTACCATAATCAGAAACTCTTCCCTTTCTATCCTTAGCCTCTTTACCAGGCGCAGGTCTTTTTTTTGCAATAGGACACTTAGAAGTATGACATCTTTCGCCTTTCAGAAAAAGCTTAGTACTCTCTGCTCTACATAATCTGCACTGTGGCCCTGTATATTTTGCCATTTTTACCCCCGATTACACTCTTCTAGTCTTTCTTGGTCTACATCCATTATGAGGAATTGGCGTTACATCCTTAATACTCATAACTCTTAAACCTAGTTTACCTAAAGATCTAATAGCAGCCTCTCGACCTACTCCTGGACCTTTAAGAAAAACATTTACAGACCTTAGTCCATAGTCCATAGCCTTCTTAGCAGCTGCTTCTGCAACTGTTTGAGCAGCATACGGTGTAGACTTTTTAGCACCTCTATATCCAAGACTACCTGCACTTGACCAAGAAATTGCATTTCCTTTTAGGTCGGTTACAGATATAATTGTATTATTGAAGGTTGCCTGAATATAAACATTGCCTTCGTAAACTGTCTTTTTCTCTTTTCGTTTAGTCTTAGCCAATGTAAGTACCTCCGCTATTTCTTCTTGTTCGCAACAGTTTTTCGCTTACCTTTTCTTGTTCTTGCATTAGTCTTTGTTCTCTGACCTCTGACCGGCAACCCTCTTCTATGTCTAAGTCCTCTATAGCATCCGATATCCATCAATCTATTGATGTTCATAGCTATCTCAGTTCTTAATCTACCTTCAACCTTATAATTATTTTCAAGTAATTCTTTAATCGAAGCAACTTGTTCTTGATCCAAATCATTTGCTTTCATATCAGGATCAATCTTCGCTTTTTCACAAATCTCAAGAGCTCTTGCTCTACCTACTCCGAAAATATAAGTTAAAGAAATCTTTACTGCTTTATTCGGTAGGTCAATACCTGCAATACGTGCCATTCTTCACTCCTACTTTTGTCTCTGCTTATGTTTTGGATTCTCGCAGATAACTCTTACTACGCCTTTGCGTTTAATAATTTTACATTTATCGCAAATTGGTTTTACACTTGCTCTAACCTTCATTTCAAGCCTCTCTTATAAGTTTCTTGATCTTATTCTTCCGCCCTTAACAATACCATCTTGATGATGCATTTTTAAGTGCCCCTCAATCTGTGCAACTGTATCAAGAGCAACACCCACTATAATTATTAGTGAAGTTCCACCCATGATCAACGCAGTAGCTGCTGGGATATTAAACACCTTCCATACAATCGTTGGTGTTATTGCTATAAAACCGAGAAACATCGATCCAGGAAGTACAATTCTGTTTATAACCTTTCTAAGATACTCTTCAGTATGCTCAGTTCTTACACCAGGAATAGAACCACCATTCTCTCGAATATTCTTTGCAATCTCTACTGGATTCAAAGTTGCCTGAGTATACACAAAACCGAACATTACTATAAAAGTAAACTCAATAATCATATACGGAACAGAACCCCATTGAAACACTCTCTGAAACCAATCCCATCCCGTAGCACCAGCTACAATCAATAAGAACTGCATTACAGAAGAAGCAAAGATAACTGGAATTACTCCTGAAGGATTAATCTTTAAAGGAATATAACTGCTCTGAGCACCATACATCTTTCGTCCAACAACCCTCTTTGCATAATTAACCTGTATCTTTCTCTTACCTTGCTGCTCGTAAACAACAAGCCCAACAACAATCACAAATAAAATTCCTACCAACAGTGCATATACTGCTGAAGTCTGATCATTTGCAATACTTCTGAAAAGTTGCTTTAATCCATCAGGAATCCTTGCGACAATTCCCACAAAAATTATCAAAGAAACTCCGTTTCCAATTCCTTTTTGCGTAATCTGTTCACCCATCCACATTAAGAACAATGTACCAACTGTAGCTACAACAAAAGCTATTCCATAAAATACATAAGGATTAGCTATAGTAACAACATCATCATAACCATAACCATTTATAGTCTGAACAATCACAAAAGATTGAACAACACAAACAGCTAGAGTTCCATAACGTGTATACTTCTGCATCTTCTTTCTGCCACCATCTTCTTCGATTATCCGTTTTAGCCGCGGAGATATAATCAAAAGTAGCTGCATAATAATAGACGCAGAGATATAGGGCATTACTCCTAACATAAATATAGACAACCTACTAAATCCGCCTCCGGCAAAAAAATCAAAATAATCACCGAAGCCTAATCCACCTTCCGCAGAACCTTTGGAAGATAGAACATTTAATAAAGCTGACAAATCTATACCCGGAAGGGGAATCGCAACTCCCAATCTAAAAACGAGTAACATCATTATTGTGTAAGCTATTCGAGATCTCAATTCTTGGATCTTGAACGCACTCATTAAAGAATTCCCTGCCATTACAACCTTCTTTTTTAAACTATTCTACTACTTTTCCGCCAGCTTTTTCAATCTTTTCTTTAGCATTTGCGGAAACTTTTTCGACATTTAATGTAATTTTTTTAGTAATTTCGCCTCTTCCAAGGATTTTTACCTTAGTAGCCTTACCACTCAACAAACCTTTAGCCTTTAAAGCCTCAGAATCAACCTGATCGCCATCGTTAAATCGCTTCTCAAGTTCATCCAAATTGATCGAATGATAATTCACTTTGAACATGTAATTTGAAAATCCTCGTCGTGCAACTCGTCTATAAAGTGGCATCTGTCCACCCTCAAAACCAGTTCTTACATTACCACCAGATCTAGAATTCTGACCATTGTTACCACGTCCACACGTAGAACCCTGTCCAGCACTGTCTCCTCGGCCTTTTACTCTCTTAATCTTAGCACCTTTTGGAGCCTTCAAAATATATGACATTTTATCCAATCTCCTCAATTTTCACAAGATGAGCGACTGTATTTAACATTCCCTGGACAGCAGGATTTAATTCCTTCTCTACAGTACTGTTAATTTTCTTCAAACCTAAAGCCTTCGCAGTCTTTCTCTGGTTTGGTTTTCGTCCAATCAAGCTTCTCACTAGAGTAACTTTTACCTTTTTAGCCTTAGCTTTAGCCATAAATTACCCCCACATCTCATCTAGAGTTTTACCTCTATTATTCGCAATTTCTTTAGCATCCATTAGATTACTAAGTCCATCAAATGCTGCTTTAAGAATATTCATTCCATTGCTTGAACCTTGAGATTTACACATAACATCTTCAATTCCAGCAGCTTCCATTACAGCACGAACAGATCCACCCGCAATAACTCCAGTACCTGGAGCAGCTGGCATAATCAAAACCTTAGCGCTTTTAAACTCACCAATTATTTCGTGAGGCACTGTAGTTCTTTTTCTAGAAACTGTAATCATACTCTTCTTAGCTTTATCAACGCTTTTTCGGATAGCTTCTGAAACATCATTAGCTTTACCGAAGCCAAAACCAACCTTTCCGTTTCCGTCTCCAACTACATAAAGAGCTGAGAAAGAAAACCTTCTACCACCCTTTACTACTTTGGCAACTCTGTTTAGTTTGATAAGCTTTTCAATATATTCTTGATCTTTTTCCACTTTCTCCCCCTAGAACTCAACGCCAGTCTTTCTTACAGAATCAGCAAAAGATTTAACAACACCATGATATCTATAGCCATTTCTATCAAAAACTACAGTCTTAATGCCTTCAGCAACCAATTTCTGTCCAAAAAGTTCTCCTAATTTAGAAGCACCTTCGACATTAGAAGCAATCGCCTTATTATCTTTAGCTAAATTACTGATAGATGCAAGAGTATTGCCACTTCTATCATCAATTACTTGAGCATAAAAATATTTATTACTCTTGAAAACAGACAATCTAGGTCTTTGTGCAGTACCAGCAAGATTTTTTCTTATTCGTACCTTTCTCTTAAGTCTTAAAACTCTATTGTCACTATTACTCATGCATATACCCTATTTCTTACCTTTTCCACCAGACTTACCAACTTTTCGTCGGATGTTCTCGTCAGCGTACTTAACACCTTTACCTTTATAAGGTTCAGGAGCTCTAAGTCCTCTTATTTCAGAACTAACTTGCCCTACTAATTCCTTAGAAATTCCGCTAACCATGATCTTAGTTTGACCCTCAACCTTAATTTCAACTCCCTCTGGAATCGCATATTCAATCTGCATTGAATACCCAAGGTTTAAAGCAAGAATATTTCCTTTTACTTCAGATCTATAACCTACACCATTGATAACAAGAGTCTTAGTAAATCCTTCAGAAACACCAATAACCATGTTATTTAATAAAGCTCTGTTAAGACCATGAAAAGCCTTAGTCTGTTTTTCTTCATTCGCTCTATTTACTACAAGTCGCCCATCTTTTAGCTCAACTGACAGACCAGGAGAAAGCTCTCTTGAAAGCTTCCCTTTTGGTCCCTCAACTGTAATATTTTTTGCATCAATATTAACTTTTACACTAC
Organism: Spirochaetales bacterium; assembly: GCA_016936615.1. Taxonomy (GTDB): domain Bacteria; phylum Spirochaetota; class Spirochaetia; order JAFGXN01; family JAFGXN01; genus JAFGXN01. The sequence continues at coordinate 10,118 of JAFGXN010000066.1, forward strand.
TGGGAACTGTAATAGGCAACAATCCAACTCTAGACATATCTTCCTCCACCTACCAGACAGTACAAACCAGCTCGCCACCAACTTGTTGTTCAGCAGCTTTCTTTCCTGTAATAATACCAGTTGAAGTTGAAACAATTACTGTTCCGTAGCCATTAAATATTCTTGGCATCTTCTTATAACCAGCATAAACACGTCTTCCAGGAGTTGATACTCGCTGAATACCTTTAATTACAGGCTTATTGTTTGCATCATACTTAAGAAAAACTCTTAGAGTTTCCTTACCATCATTATTAATCTTCTTAAAGTTCTTAATATATCCTTCACTCTTAAGGATTTTAACAACTTCTACTTTAAACTTTGAAGAAATAACATCCACCTTTTCAAAACCGGCGGCACTTGCATTTCTTACCTTTGTAAGCATATCCGCAACAGGATCAGATACTGACATAAACCTCTCCTACCAGCTTGATTTCGTAACACCAGGAATTTGACCTTCACTTGCATATTTTCTAAAGCAAACCCTGCACATCTTAAATTTTCTCATATAACCTCGAGGTCTTCCACAAATCTGACATCGATTTACTTGTCGTGTCTTAAATTTGGGCGGACGCTTAGCCTTAGCAATCATTGACTTCTTTGCCATATCCTACTCCCTTAATTCTTTTTAAAAGGCATTCCAAGGCCTTTCAAAAGACTTCTACCTTCTTCGTCTGTCTTCGCTGTTGTAATAATAGCTATGTTCAGACCACTAATTCTCTCAATCTTATCGTAATCAATCTCAGGAAAGATCAACTGTTCTTTAAGACCTAAAGAATAATTTCCTCTACCGTCAAAGGCATTTGGGTTGATACCCTGAAAGTCTTTTACTCGAGGTAAAGCAATATTAATTACTCTATCAAGGAATTCCCACATCATTGTGCCTCTAAGTGTTACCTTAGCGCCGATCTCCATTCCTTCTCTAAGTTTAAAATTTGCTATAGACTTCTTTGCCTGTGTCTTCACTACTTTTTGACCAGTAATTAGACTAAGTTCAGCAACTGCAGAGTCAAGAAGCTTCTTATTCTTGATAGCTTCTCCACATCCTACACTGACTACAACTTTATCTACTTTTGGAATCTGCATAGAAGATTTAAAAGAAAATTCTTTAGCAAGAAGATCCTTTACTTCAGTCAGATATTTTTTCTTTAGATTTGGTACATATGTTGCCATTATAGAACATCTCCGCATTTCTTACACTTTCGAACTTTATTGTCTCCGTCTTGACTTACACCAATTCGAGTAGGTCCACACTTCTTACATACAATCTGCACATTTGAAATGTTAATGCCTTTCTCAACGTCAACAATACCACCTTTATCCTGCTGATTCTTAGGTCTAACTGTCTTTTTACAAACGGCACCTTCTACAAAAACAACAGCCTTTCCTTTCTTATCAACTCTTATATCAAGGATCTTTCCAACAGTTGGTTTGGTACTAAAACGACCTTTCATAACCTGAACTGTATCGCCCTTCTTTAATTTTGTAGTAATATTTTTCATTTAAGTTCCTCCTACAAAACCTCAGGAGCCAAAGATACTATCTTTGCAGATTTTGTATCTCTAATTTCCCTAGCAACAGGTCCGAAGATTCTCTTACCTCTTGGTTCACCATTACCATCAAGGATAACGCAAGCATTATCATCAAATCTGATATAAGTTCCATCAAACCTTCTAATCTCTTTCTTAGTTCTAACGACTACAGCCTTGTAAACTCCACCCTGCTTAATATTACTATTAGGTATGGTATTTTTTACTGCAACTACGATGGTATCACCAACACTAGCATACATTCGCTTAGAGCCACCTAGAACCTTAATACACTGAACCAACTTTGCACCACTATTATCTGCAACGTTCAGATATGTTTGCATTTGAATCATTTTGCAACTCCTGTATTACCTATCTCGCTCTCTCGATAATTCGAACAAGTCGCCAACACTTATCTTTACTATAAGGTCTGCACTCGATAACTTCAACATAATCTCCCTCATTAGCAGAATTCTCTGCATCGTGAGCTTTTACCTTCTTAGTATGTGAAACATACTTTTTGTAAAGTGGATGTAGCTTCTTAGTTTTTACAGCAACAGTGATAGTCTTATCCATCTTGTCACTAACTACATAGCCAGAATATCTTTTCTTTAAAACAGTCTTGTCACTCACAATACTCTCCTACTTCCTTATTCCAAGCTTATACTCATGAATTAGAGTATTAACAGTTGAAATATCTCTTCTTAAACTTCTTTTAAGAAGAGGATTTGCGTTATGACCTAGTACAGAATCAAATCGTGCTTTTCTATATTTGTCAGAAAGCTCATCTTTCTTTACTACTAATTCTTTGTATGTAAGTTCGTTATATTTTTCTCTCATAACCTACTCCGCATCCTGCTTCTTAACGAATTTGCATTTTACAGGAAGTTTCTGTGCTGCCAATCGAAATGCTTCTCTTGCAATCTCTTCAGAAACGCCGTTCATTTCAAACATGATTCTACCAGGTTTTACTACAGCAACCCATCCCTCAGGAGAGCCTTTTCCTTTACCCATTCTTGTTTCAGCAGGCTTTTTTGTATAAGGTTTGTTTGGAAAAATTCTAATCCAAACCTTACCGCCTCTCTTGATGTAACGAGTCATCGCGATTCTGGCTGCTTCTATCTGTCTGTTAGTAATCCAATGATTACCTTCAGCTTGCAATCCAAAATCACCAAAAGCTACTGTCACACCTCTATTTGCATCACCCTTAAGACTTGCAGTATTTCTAAAAGTCTTTCTGTATTTTACTCTTTTTGGACTAAGCATCTTTCTTTGCTCCTCTTTCTCTTTGAGGTTTTTTCTTTAAAACTGCACCAGCATCTTGTCTAGTTTCTTTAGAAAAAACTTCACCTTTGAAGACCCAAACCTTAACGCCAATAATTCCATATGTAGTATTTGCTTCAGCAAAACCATAGTCAATATCAGCTCTCAGAGTATGAAGAGGAATTCTTCCTGCTTTATGCTCTTGCTCTCGAGCCATATCAGCTCCAGCAAGTCTACCAGAAATCTTAACCTTAACACCCTGAGCTCCGCCTTTCATAGCATTCATAACAGACATCTTAAGAACTCTCTTAAAAGCAGATCTACCTTGAAGCTGTCTTGCAACATTCATTGCGATCAACTGAGCTTCTACTTCAGGCTTCTTAATCTCTTTTACCTTCATAGAAATCTTCTTAGAAG
>JAFGXN010000067.1 GCA_016936615.1 Spirochaetales bacterium
CATAGAATGATTAAAAGATTCATACCACTATTACTTTTGATAAATTTTTCAATGGTATATTCACAATCTCTACCTAATCTTGATCAGGTAGAAAACACTGAGAATGTAGTTACAAAGAACTACAACGAGAGCTTAGCATTACCAGAGAATAGACAAAGAGAAGAAGATATGATGAATTCAGCAAATATAGATTCTAATCTAGTTGGATTTGGGCTACAGGCTGATATCTTTAGCCATGTGAACTCACATCAGATAAGTACTATACAGAACTTCTCGACACTTGTTGATTATCAGCTCACGCCTGGAGATATGTTCAACCTGACAATCCAATCATCATCAAGCGATATGTCATCTGGAAGAGTCTCAACATTCTACCTTCAGTTGCAGAAAGATTTTACAATTGAACTACCACTGATTGGAAAGATTGATGCCCGTGGAAAATCTATTACAGAGCTTCAACAGACTGTAATTTTTAAGGTAAAAAGTGCAGCAAGTATTCAATTTGCGAATTTCACCCTTGAGCGACCTGCACAATTCAATGTCTTTATAAATGGTGGAGTTAACATCCCTGGATCTTATCCTACAACACCAGTTAGAACTGTGATTGATGCAATTGCAACAGCAAGAGGCTTCAAGCCTGGAGCAAGTTATAGAAAGATTGAATTGTACAGAAACGACACAGTAATCTACCTAGATCTAGCAAAATACTATGAAAAAGCTGATCTAACTCAGAATCCTTATCTTCAGCCAGGAGATCGAATTCATGTCCCTATGGCTCAAAAAGTAGCAATGGTAGACGGTTTTATAAAATACAGAGGAACCTACGAATTAACTGAATCAGAGAACCTGAAAGAGCTGATTCTTCTTGCAGGAGGATTTAGATCTGCTGCAGATGTGAATAACATCGAGATACACAGAACCCATTTCTCTGGACTCTCTGAGATTGTTAAGGTTGCCTACGAAGATGCGAATGAGTTTGAATTAGAGATTGGAGACATTGTATTTGTAAGATCAATGATTGAAAACTCACCAAGAATTGTTGTAGACGGTGCAGTCTATGGTAACAGACAGGTAAATGCAGCACCATCATTCTCCCCTTTTGAGCCAGTCAGAGTAGATGTTCCTTTCTTTTTTGGCGCATCAGTATTAACTATCCTAGACAAGGTTGGCGGACCTACACCATATGCAAAACCAGAAGAGTCTTTTATCAAGAGAGCTAACTCACTTGATATAATAAGAATCAATATTAAAGAGTTATGGGAGACTCGAGATCTAAACCTCGATGTAGAGTTAAAGCCAGGAGATACATTAGTCATCCCAATCGAGAACCTACTAGTATTCGTAGGAGGAGAGGTTAACGCACCAAAGGCAGTGAGATACAGCAACAGCTTAAAGGTCTTTGACTACATAATGCTAGCTGGAGGGCATACTAGAAATGCAGACAAGACCAAAGTCTACCAACTACTTGAGAATGGAAAGCGAGTAAAGATATCCCTCGACGAGTATGTAGCACCAGGAACTGTTATATATATCGAGAAGAATTTCGCAGAATTATCTGGAGAAATTTTTCAGGATGTAATGATCTATACTACATTTATTAATTCTATAGTAGCGACTGTAACATCAATCACCAAACTTATAATTGAAGTTAGACGGGTTGAATCGGGAAGCTAAAATATAAAAAAAAGGGCTGTCTTAATTAAGATAGCCCTTTTTTTATTACATCGTTATTTCTTCTCAAGACTACTCTCTAGCGATATAACAATATTCCTGATAAACTCATCGGTTATTGAGTATATTCGCTTATTGCCATCTACTTTGGAGCTAACAATATTTTTATCCTTGAGCACTGCGAGGTGTTGTGAGATTACAGGCTGAGGTAGATCAAGACATTGCCACAGCTCTGAGACGCATGAGTTATTATGTTCTATTAGACAGAGAATCTTTAATCTAATAGGATGACCACAAACTTTGAGTTTTTGAGAGGCCTCTGTAATTTTATTTTTATCGCAACATTGTTTATCCATAACCTTAATAATAATCAAGCAAAGAATCTTTTTCAAGTATTGATTATTGTTTTTCAATATTTTAATATATATTTATGATTAAATATAGCTATTTTGATAATGCAGCAACAACAAGGGTGAGCAAGCAGGCTCTCGAAGATTACACAGAGACAATAAATAATTTTCCATATAATCCCTCATCAGTTTACAAGGGTGGAATGGAGAGCTACAAGGCTATCCAGGAGGCTAGGGAAAAGCTCGGAGGGATGCTATCAACTAGCCCAGCTAATCTATTTTTTACCAGCTCAGGATCAGAATCCAACAATCTGTATATCTCTTCCCTCCTCAACAAAAGAAGTAAGGGTAAAATCCTGATCTCCGCAATCGAACACCCAAGCGCACTCTTCCCCGCACAGAGGCTCAGAGAGTTTGGCTACGAGGTTATCACGCTCAATCTTGACTCTAATGGGCAGATTTGCCTCAAAGGTTTTGAGAATGCGCTAGACCGCTCTGTCAAGGCTGTAATTGTTATGCACGTGAACAACGAGGTTGGAACAATCCAACCTGTTAAAGAGATTGGACAAATTATAAGAGATTTCGAGAAGAATAACCTATGCTCTATCCATTTTCATGTCGATGCGGTTCAATCCTTCTGCAAGATTGATTTCCAGCCTGAAAAATGGAACATTGACTCAGCATCGTTTAGCAGCCATAAGCTCTACGCACCACGGGGAGTTGGTCTATTCTATTGCAAAAAGTCGATACAGCCAATCTACCTTGGCGGAGGGCAAGAGCGGGGATACCGCCCTGGGACAGAGAATACAGCCGGGATAGTCGCCTTTGCTAACGAAGCAGAGCGGCAAAATAGATTGTTGGAGCAGAATTTTTTGCACACGATGGAGCTGAAAAATCTTCTGATCTCAAGCCTCAGTGGCGAGGGGATTTTTACTTTTTTCAATAAAAAAATTCACGAAACTACCCAATCTCCGTATATCGCTAGCTTGAATGTGAAGCCTATTCCAGCTGAGGTTCTGACACGTGTAATGGATAGCGCCGGGTTTGCTATCTCTTCAGGCTCTGCCTGCTCTGCTAACTCGCCACAAAAGATTAAGTATGTCCTTGAGGCGTGTAAATTGAGCAAGGAGGAAGCTTTTTCGACTGTGAGGATATCTTTTTGCCCCGACAATACCCAAGACGAGGTGGTTGCTCTTGCAGAGGCTTTGAAAAACGAGGTAAAAATCCTAAAACAAATTCGTTAATGGTAGAATTTTTTTAATCTCTGTAATATTATGTACTGATGATTGTAACTTAATGTTACAGAAATTTGTAAATTGGAGATAATTGTGACAGATATTTACTTGATTAAGATTGGCGAGATTTCTCTGAAAGGAAAGAACAGAAGTTTCTTTGAGGATATGCTTAAAAAAAATATTACAAAGGCGTTGAAGACCTATGGTGCGAAGATGAAGGGTGGATTCGGTAGATTCTACCTCACGGTAGAGGATTGTCCTGAAAATGTAGCGACTGAGACCCTTGCGTGTATTCCTGGAATTGTTGCATTTTGTAAGACATTTATTGCCGAAGAGAATATTGATTCCATTCGGGAGATTGTAGTTAAGCTTGCGCAGGAGCAGATTGAGGCGACAGGTAAATATGATTTTAAGATAAACACTCGCAGATTGAGAAAAGATTTTTACATGGATTCCTACCAGATTAGTTGTGAAATGGGCGGTGCTGTCCTTGATTTGTCTGAGAAATTGCGGGTAAATGTAAAAAATCCTGACTGGGATGTGAACATCGAGGTGAGAGAACAGATTATCATCTACGGGAAGACCCTTCCAGGACCAGGAGGATTACCAGTTGGTTGTGCTGGGCGCGGAACCCTGCTTCTCTCAGGAGGTATTGATTCTCCTGTGGCTGGGTACTTAATGGCAAAGAGAGGGCTCAAACTTAATGCGATATATTTCCATACCCACCCCTACACCTCGGAACAGGCTAAGGAAAAGGTTATCCAACTTGCAGAGATACTTGCCAAATCAAACGGAGGAATTGATCTCTATATAGTCGATTTTACCAAGTTGCAACTCCATATCAACGGATTGTGTGCACCATCAGAATCTACAATTCTTTCTAGATCCTGCATGATGGAAATTGCTCAAGGAATAGCAGATAAGACATACTCTAGCTGTGTTATAACAGGAGAGGCCTTATCTCAAGTCGCAAGTCAGACTGTAGAGAGCCTTCGTGTAACTGGAAGTCACTGCACATTACCAGTATTTAGACCAGTAATTGGGCTTGATAAAGAAGAAATTATAAATATTGCAAAAAAGATAGGAACCTACGAGACCTCAACTCTCCCATACGATGATTGTTGTGTAGTCTTTTCGCCCAAAAAGCCAGTAACAAAGCCAAACTTTGAGAGACTTAATGAATCTTTCGCAAAGCTTGATGCAGACCAGCTTATACTAGAGTGTATCGAAACAACTCCTAAAACTTATATTAAATTCCGCAAAAGCGGACTTTCTAACTAGAGGAGACTCTAGTTAGAAGAGCATTTACCATTTGAACAGCAAGAATCGCAAGATTTCTTGCTATCATTTACGTAAAAACCAGATCCTTTAAAAATGATACCTGAACCTCCGCCAATAATTCTCTTTACAGCTTTACCGCATTCAGGACAATCTTTCAAAGGCTCATCCGACATGTTTTGAAATTTCTCAAATTTGTATCCACATTCTGTACATTTATAATCGTAGGTTGGCATAACTCCTCCAGTGCATTTTTTCTAATTTAATAAAAAATATAAAAATCGACAAGTCTAAGATAATCTAACAGATATTTTTTTTCTGTATAAATAATCTTTTATATTTCCAATCGAATAATCCCCATAGTGAACCATCGAAGCTATCAAGGCTGCATCTGCATTTGCCTTATCAAAGACATCATATAGATGTTCTGGGCTACCAGCACCTCCAGAAGCGACAACAGGAATCTTCACCGCGTCAGAGATCATCTTTGTCAGATTAAGTTCATAGCCACTCTTCATTCCATCAGCATCAATTGAATTAAGAACAATTTCACCTGCTCCAAGCTCTTGCGCCTGCAAAGCCCACTCAAGGGCATCTTTATCAGTCTCAGTCCGCCCGCCATTGATAACAACACGGTAACCTGAAGGCATGGAAAGGTCTTTTTTTGCATCCATCCCAAGCACAATGCACTGACTTCCAAAGATTTCAGCACCTTGCCTGATAATTTCAGGATTACGAACCGCCAAAGAGTTCAAACTAACCTTCTCTGCTCCTGCATCAATCACCTGTCTGATATCTTCCACGCTACCAATACCTCCACCGACGCAGAAAGGAATAAAAATCTCAGCTGCAACCTTTTTCACAACATCAATCATAATTCCCCGCTTCTGAGCAGAGGCTGTTATATCGTAGAAGACAAGCTCATCAACACCCTGGGCATAATACTCAGCAGCCATCTGAACAGGATCTCCAATATCAACATTCCCCTGAAATTTTATACCTTTTGTAGTCTTTCCGTCACGTACATCAAGACAAACTATTACTCTTTTCTGAAGCATTATCTCTCCATATTTATAAAATTTTCTAAAAGCTTTAATCCAACAGTTCCAGACTTCTCAGGATGGAATTGAACTGCAAAGATATTTTCTCTCTCCACAGCAGAAGTAAATTCCATACAATAATCAGTAAGCCCCGAAGTATCTGCAGAATTAAGTGGCTTCATGTAATATGAATGGACAAAATAGAAGCTTGAATTCTGCGGAATATTTGAAAAAAGTTTAGAACCTTCACTATATTTGACATTGTTCCAGCCCATATGAGGAATCTTAAACCCCTTGATGTCGGGGAATTTCTCTACCCGCCCTTCAACAAAGCCAAGACACTTTGTCTCATTCTCCTCTGAAAAAGAGAAGACAATCTGAGCACCAAGACATATTCCAAGAACTTTACGACCAGATGCAATAAAATCACTCAACATGACATCTAGCTTTGCATTTTTCAAGATATTCATTGCATAAGATGCCTCACCAACACCTGGAAAGATAATCTTATCAGCATCCATGAGCTCTTGAGGATTGTCTGAAACAAAATAATCCGCCTTCAAAAAGTTCAAGGCAGAGACAACACTTGTCAAATTCCCAGCCTTATAATCAACTACACCTATTCGCATCTCAAACCCCTACATAAAAGAATCAAACGATAATGAAAATGAATCAGATCCCAAGAGATTTGAAAGATATCTTGAAAAGTTATTAAAAAAATCCATAATCTTATCATTTGGAATATCAATTCCAGAGATTGAGAGATATGAATCAACAATCTCACTGGCCATACTCCGTAAAGCAATGCTACCATTGATCTTCGCAGGACGACAACTTCTTCGGATATTACTTCTCACAATTGAATCAGTCTGTTTGCGAATAAAATCATCTTCAATAACAAAAAGGAATTTCAAACTGTAGATATCTACAGTCCTAATCATATTTATCTGCATACCCTGAATCTGCGAGCTAGAGTTTTCAGACAAATCAAGGACTATTCCTAAGTCGGACTGAAGCAAGCCAGTAACCTGCCGAGCAGTATAGATATCAGCCAGTTTTAAAGAAAGCCTCGAGCCATCTGTCATTCCAGCATGAAGCTTATCAGCAGTCCCACTTGCAATTACTAATATCCCCTGCGCAGGAGAACAGATACTAATCCCCAACGCAGCATTGTACCATATTTTATTTTTTCTATCTGATTTATTCCAATCACGCATCGAGATAAATCCAGTAGCTATCAAAGAAGCAGAAAATCTGCCAGTAATAACAACATTCAAATTCTCAGGGCCTTGTTGATCACTGATACCAAAATAGATCTGTTCGGTTCTGCTTACAAACATCTTCTGTAGAGACTGATCAATTCCCATTGTCGCAAATGCTTGATCACTTAAAAATTCCACAGCTGTGCTAGGATTTATTACAACAAACCCAGTAACACTTTCTGGAAAATAATCTATTGCATTTAATCTCTTTTCAATCGGCAAGGTTGTACACCCTGCCAACATCACAAACAAAACCAAGTAAATAATCTTTTTCATAATTACACCTTTGCTATATTAAGCTTTATAGAGAACTCACCGCTCTCCATGTCAACGCAACCTGTGCACTCTTCAAAATTTATAGTCTCAGCAAGAACTTCATCACAAACTAAAGATGAGAACATCTTGACAGCATCAGTAAACTCCTGATTACCTACAACAGAAATCTTAATTCTATCTACAACATCGAAGCCGGAATCTTTTCTAAAATTCTGTATAGTTCGGATAAGGTCACGAGTAATTCCCTCGTTTTTCAATTCTTCAGTAATCTCAGAATCAAGTGCTATTGTCAAAGATCCCTCATTTTGAACTTTCAGATTTGCCTTCTCACTTCGTCTAACATCCACAGATTCAGAGTTCAATTCAAGAGTCCCAAAACCTTCAACATCAAGATACAAGGTATTTCCTTCAATTATCGATTGAATCTCTTCACTAGTCAATTTTTCTATCTCGGCTGCTCCAAGCTTCATATTCTTACCAAGCACTCTACCAAGAACCTTAAAATTAGCCTTTGCAGAGTACTCAACTAGGTCCTGTTCATTATCAGCAAAGACAATCTCCTTTACGTTCAGCTCCTCTTTTATCAAATCTTCCATCTGAACAAGGATAGTCTTCTCTTCCTGATCAATTGTAACAAGATAGATTGCCTTCAACGGCTGACGGTTCTTAAGATTGTGAGTCGCTCGTAAAGATCTTCCCATTGATACAGCCTTCATTGCTAGACTCATCTTTTTCTCAAGATCATAATCTCTCTTAGTAGGGTCTTCAACAGGGAAATTGCATAGATGTATACTTTCCGGCATATCTTCGGACTTGAAATTCTGATAAATCTCTTCAGTAATAAATGGCATAAAAGGTGAAGCAGTCTTCACAAGTGACATCAAGACATAATAAAGTGTCTGATAGGCCTGCTGCTTGTCACCATCATTACCACTCTTCCAAAATCTTCGTCTAGATCGTCTGATATACCAATTATTCAATAGATCTATAAAATTATTTATCGGGCTAATTGCTTTTTGTAGCTGATAAGAATCTAGCGCCTCTGTAACCTCTCCAACAAGCTTCTCGACCTCGGAAATTATCCATGCGTCAAGCGGATTAGAAGGATCTACAGGAGCGGAATTAGGTCTTACATTGTCGATATTAGCGTAAGTTACATAGAAAATATACGCATTCCACAAAGGCAAAATTGTCGATTTCAAGATAGTTTTTACACCTTCATCAGAAAATTTAAGATCCTCAGCCCTAACAACCGCAGAATCAATCAAGAAAAGTCTCAAAGCATCAGCTCCAAACTTCTCCATAATCTCATTTGGATCAGAATAATTTCTCAAAGATTTAGACATTTTTTTACCATCTTCAGCCAAAACAAGTCCATTAACAACAACATTCTTGAATGCTGGCTTATCAAATAGCGCGGCAGCAAGAATAGTTAGAGTGTAGAACCAGCCCCTAGTCTGATCTAGCCCTTCAGCAATAAAATCAGCAGGAAAATGAGATTCAAATTTTTCCTTATTTTCAAAAGGATAGTGATTCTGAGCATAAGGCATAGCTCCAGACTCGAACCAGCAATCAAGAACCTCAGGAACTCTCTTCATTGTCCCGTTACATTTTGAGCAGGAAAAAGTCAAATCGTCCACATAATGTTTGTGCAGATCAGTCACAGTGGCGCCACTCTTTTGAGCCAACTCATCGCGGCTTCCGATACACTCTAACTCGCCACACTCATCACATCTCCACACCGGGATAGGATTTCCCCAATATCTATTACGACTTATTGCCCAATCACGAGCATTCTCAAGCCATTTACCAAATCTACCAGACTGAAGATGCGAAGGAACCCAATTTATCTGATTGTTAGCATCTAACATCTTCTGTTTAACCTTTGATATATCTACAAACCAGGATGAAACTGCCTTATAAATTAACGGAGAATCGCATCTCCAACAGTGAGGATAGGAGTGAAGGTAATTCTCTCTTTTAACAAGCTTACCCTCTTCCTTCAATCTAGCAATAATATCTTTATCACACGCCTTAACGTGACGACCAAAATAATCAGCAACCTCAGCAGTAAACTGACCTTCATCATCTACAGGGCAAACTGTAGCAATACCTGTCTTCTTCAAGACATTATAGTCATCTTCACCAAATCCTGGCGCAATATGAACAATACCTGTACCATTATCAACAGTAACATAATCGGCCAAAAAGACCTTAAATGCGCCATTCTCTTTCTGTTGCTCAAAATATGGAAAAATTGGCTGGTACTCCTTACCCTCAAGGCTGCTTCCAAGAAAAGTATCAACTATAGTATAATCGCTCTCTTCTTTATAATATGAGCTAAGTCTTTGCTTAGCAAGGATAAAGAATTCATCTCCATCTTTAATTTTTACATACTCAATATCAGCGCCAACAGCTAAAGCTAGATTTGAAGGCAATGTCCAAGGAGTAGTTGTCCAAGCAAGGAAAAAAGTATTATCTTCAGTCTTAAACTTAACTGTAATCGCAGGATCATGAACATCCTTGTAACCACCCAAGTTCAACTCATGATTTGATAAGACAGTAGAGCATCTTGAACAATATGGAAGGATATAATATCCCTCATAGACTAATCCTTTTTCCCAAAGCTGCTTAAAAACCCACCAGATTGACTCCATGTAGTCAGGTTGCATAGTCTTGTAGTCATTCTCAAAATCGACCCATCTTCCAAGGCGAGTAATAGTCTTCTGCCACTCAGAAGTATATCGCAAAACAATACTTCGACAAGACTCGTTAAACTCTGCAACTCCAAAATCCTCAATTGCTCGCTTTCCAGAGATTCCCAACTCTTTCTCCATCTCATACTCGACAGGCAATCCATGACAATCCCAGCCAAAGCGTCGCTCGACTTTAAAGCCTTTCATACTCTTGTAACGTGGAATTATATCTTTGATCGTTCCTGGCACAAAATGGCCAAAATGTGGTAGACCTGTAGCAAACGGAGGCCCATCATAGAAGCGAAACTCCTCACATCCTTCACGATTTTCTATAGATTTCTTAAAAATATTTTTTTCTTCCCAAAATTTAATAATCTCGTTTTCCATCTCTGGGAATGATCTTTTACTGTCAACTGGTTTATACAATGTGAACCTCCTAGCATATTTATTTTATAGTAAAAAAAATAAGAAAAATATTCAACTGTAATTATAATATATTTGTCAAATATAGACTTATAAGATATTTTTGGCCTTTTCCATTAGACTCTGAGATCGAACAATAGTAGTTCGATTTCTGCCATTCTTCTTTGAAGCATACATAGCCATATCAACCTTCTCTATCAATTCATTAGGATCTAAACTAGAATCTGCAACAACACTCATCACGCCCAAACTTACAGTTACATTAACCTTCTTCCCATTCTCAATTATAAAGGCTGACTTAATGTTAGTCCTTATCCGCTCTGCAATCTCATATGCATTTGTGGAAGGACACTCAGGTAACATAATAATAAATTCCTCACCACCGAACCGAGAGACAATATCCTCTTTGCGGACACTACTCTTCAAAATATCAGAAATAAGAACAAGCATCCTGTCGCCAGCTAAGTGACCATAGCTGTCGTTAAAATTTTTAAAATAATCAATATCCAGGAGAATCAAAGCGACTCGATGACTATGACGTTGCGCTCTCGAAATCTCCTGTGCTAATCGCTCTGAGAAATACGCAGCAGCGTAGAGACCAGTCTTACCATCAGTAATAGCCCATTTTCTATTTAAAATATTCTGAATACTAACAGATGTAAATTCCAAAAGAGTCTTAATGAAAAACTTCTCAGAATCTGTGTAGACATCATCTAATACCTTTCTACTAATTACAACAAAACCATATAAACCACCAATGCCGTGTATTGGTGCAATAATCCGAGGATCAATATGCTGAAGATTATTTAACTCAGTCTTATCAGGAAAAGTCTTCTCAAACTCAGAATACATCATCATCATCTTGTGATCCTTGTAAAACTCATTATACGGCTTAAGAGTCTCAACATTAAGAATAGGTGGCACAGATTTTAAATTCTTAAAAGATTTTACAGTCGGACTAAGATCTGAAGAACTTGAACGAACAACAAAGACAAGATATGTCGGAACAAACTTCTGCAAGAGAAGATCAGTAACATATTTCAAGACATCATCAAGGCTCTCTTTTGAAAAAATATCAACAGCTTGATTCTGTAACTCTTCAAGATCCTTCATACCAGAAGCCAAAGTATCGACAGCCTGTCTAACTCCTAGCTTATCAAGCAATTCAAAATGTTTCAAAGAGTCTGGATGAGAATAAAGATTCGCAACAATGGAATCAGCATAATATTTTTTCTTCAGATGCATAATTTTTTCAGTCTAGACTGACACCTCCCCTAATACTATCTTCTGTAATGTTAATTATCGCGTCCAAATCTAAACCCTCAGGAAAGATTGGATCTAAAAATCTAACTGAAACCTTACCTGGCTTAGGAAAAGAATTAGTTCGTGGCAACACATTATTAGAACCCTGAATTGCAACAGGCAAGATTGGAATATTTAACTCCTTACTTAGAATAGCAAAAGATTTCTTAAAAGGCAACAAATTCCCATCATAACTTCTCGTTCCTTCAGGGAAAATTATCAAATTATTCCCACTCATCAACACATTCTCTGATTCTTTCAATATATCCTCAGTCGACAATTCCTTATCTGTAATAATAGCGTTGATATTCTTCAAAACAAAACGACCAATCTTAGACTTAAAATGCTGAGTCTTAGCAATAAAAAAAGATTTCTTTAAAATTTTTCTAGGTAATGATTTCGCTAATAAAAAAGGATCTAAAAAGCTTTGATGATTGCAAGCAATTATAAAATTTTGAACCTTCAACTTATCGATACTGCCAATCCTACGCGACCTAACATACAAACCAAGAAACACAGAATTTATACAATACTGCAAAACCCTAAACCACAGAGAGCTATTCTTAAGAAGCACCACATTATTCGAATTATCATCCGAAGCCTGAAGATCCTCAGTAGGGAATTTCTCCAGTTTAATATCTTTAACCAAATCAGAAATACGATAACTAGCCAATGAATTATCAACATGGATCCCGAATTTTTTATGTAAAAAAACCTTGAACTCAAGAATAGAGATTGAATCAAGCCCCAAATCCAACTGCAAATGAGAATCAGCTGCAATCGCAAGATCAGTTAACCCAGACAAAAAGCCAACAATCTCCCTAGTTTCAGGATCATCTAACGACATATTAGACTTTTTATTCGCCCCTCTCTTCAATACAAG
Organism: Spirochaetales bacterium; assembly: GCA_016936615.1. Lineage (GTDB taxonomy): Bacteria > Spirochaetota > Spirochaetia > JAFGXN01 > JAFGXN01 > JAFGXN01. The sequence continues at coordinate 12,417 of JAFGXN010000067.1, forward strand.
ATCTGCAACCATAAATCTCCGAATCTTCCCAAGGGTTGTCCGTGGAAGCTCCCTATCAATTACAGTAAAATCAAAAACCCTCTTATATGATGGGACAGTCTTATTATATTTATCAAAGACCTCCCATTTTATCTTCTCACTTATAGAATTAATATCTTTAAACTCAAAATTAGCCAGATTAGGAACAACAACACCATATAGCGCATCATTTTTTTCAATAACCGCAAGCTCTTTCACAAGATCTGAGATATTAAAAATGGTAGTCTCAATCTCCTCAGGATCTATGTTCTTTCCTGATGAAAGTACAATCAAATCCTTAATTCTTCCACTAACGACAAGATTACCATGCTTATCAAGATAACCCTTATCTCCGGTATGACACCAGCCATCAATAATGACCTTCGAAGTCTCTTCAGGTCTATTATAATACCCTTTCATAATTCCAGGACTTCGTGCTAGAATTTCATTATTCTCAATTTTGACCTCAACCCCAGGAACAGGCTTGCCCACAGTACCAGCAGTACAGTCATCAAGAGTATTATAAGCAATAAGCGGTCCCATCTCAGTCATACCATATCCCTCAACAAGAGGAATGCCTAACGCATAGAAATCCTTCACAACTCGCCTATCTAATGGAGCACCACCTGAAAGAAAGACCTTAATTGAGCCACCAAAATGGTTATGAACTTTTTTAAAAAGAATTCGACTAAATCTCTGAGATTTTACCATCTTAGCTATAAAAAAAAGAACACGTGCAACAAAATTTGAATTAATCTTATCTGAAATAGACTTATGAAAAAGATTATACAATCGAGGAACACCATTAAGCAGAGTTATCTTGTACTTGTTAAAAATTTCAAGAATCCCCGCAGGCGAGATCTCTTGTAAGAATACCCCTTCAGCACCAATAAAGAGAGGGCAGAGAATATGGCCTTGCAGTGGCACAGTGTGATGAAAAGGAAACATAACAATGTAGCGATCTCCCTTGACCATCATCTGCGTATTCACTACCCCCATCAAGTTGAAAACCACGCTCTCGAAGCTAAGCATTACACCCTTTGCCTTACCAGTAGTTCCCGAAGTATAGACAATCAAGGCAGTAGCATCAAAATCGAATTCACCTCGCAATGGAATAGACAACAAAGGATTAGCATCTATCTCTGCAAATTTAGTAATGGTAGGAAAAACTCCAACCCTCTCAGTTGCAGCATCAATCTTTTCAAAAGTCTTATCGGAACAAAAAACCCTGTTAGGCTTCGAATCACGAAGTATATGATCCAACTCAGCCTCATCTAAAGAGGTATCGACAGGAACGCAAATACCGCCCATATTCCATACCGAATAAAAAGTGAAAATCCATTCTATTGAATTTTCACCAAATAACCAAACAATTTCACCCGATAAATCCCCAAGACCAGCAGAATAATAGCCGATATTAGATCTTACATCATTAAAAGAATACTTTTTATCACCAACATGGTAGGCAACAGCATCACCTTCAGGAATAAAATTAAACTTTTTTATCATTTATGCCCCCTAAAAGATACAGTAACTCCCCCTATAAAGTCTAATCTAATAATTGCATTTCTTCTAGTTCATCCTTAGTTACCATTGTAGACGAAGAATAATTCTTAGAAGTAGTAAAAAGCCTAGCAGGCTCAGAAGACTTGATAATCTTTGACTCCCCATCCTGAACAGATTTATCAGCCTTTGGTTTGTACAAGCTAACAGATGGTTCAACAACCTCGGCTCCTGAAGTCTTAAATCTAGTAACCTCTTCATAAAGATCAGCGATAGACTCACTATTCTTTTCATTTATAACCTTAACCTTAACCATAGCGTGATTAACCTCTTCCGAACCGAGCTTAACCTCATTGATACCAACTCGAACAGTCTCACTAAAATTCCTAATATTCTTCATTCGCTCATCTAGAGACTCAATATCATTCTTCATAATATCAGAGTCGTGTTTGATCTCCTGAGAAATATGCGACAAATTATTCATTACATTCATTATTTCAAAACTTCCAGATGAAATTTCATTTATAGAACCATCAATTTCCTCTAGTGCAGTATTAAATTTCGCAGTTTCCTCTTTAATTAAAGAGAAAGCACTCTTACTATCATTACTAGAATTTAATACAGTCGTGATACGATTCGCTGCAACAGTTACAGTCTCCTGGATTTTCTTTGCATTGTTATTTGTCATCTCCGCAAGCTTACGAATCTCAGAAGCAACAACAGCAAAACCCTTACCAGCATCTCCTGCGTGAGCTGCCTCAATAGAAGCATTCATCGCAAGCAAGTTAGTCTGATCTGCAATAGTATTGATAATATCAGTGATCTGCATAATACTATTAACATCAGATGAAGTCTTCTTAATAAGCTCATTAGTTCGCTGAACCATATCACCACCATCTTGAATAATTTTAACAAGTTTCTCACCAGCCTCATGCCTTCGAACAGTAATCTTAGAGACATTCTTCAAAGATGTCGACATCTGAGTAATTGATGCAGAAGACTCCTCAACCGAAGAGGCTTGGTCATCAATTTTAACAACAAGATCCTTAATCTGCTTCGCAAAATGGTTCAAAGTACCAGAAGAATGCTCAATATCAGAGACAAGATTCTCAATCTGATTAGACATCGAGTCTATATTTGAGACAACCTGCTCGACTGAAGCAGCAGTATCATCAGTAAGACTATTAACCTGAAACTTCAAACTGTTAGACTTCGAAGCCATATTCTTAACGCCAACAATAATTGAAGAAAAATCAGACATCAAAGTGTTCAAATGAACCGCTAAAGTAGCAAACTCATCGTTTCCTCTAACCTTAACAGGAGAAGAAAAATCACCATCACCAACATCTTCCATCTTCTTATTAATTTCATTAACATTTTTTCTAATAAAAGAGACAAAGACAGTAGAAAACAGAAGAATAGCAACAGAAATTAGTGCAATAATAGAACTAAGAACAATAGCCATACTCTTAGCCTTCTTCTGAGTAGTCTCCTCTAATTCAAACATAATCTGATTCAATTGTCGCTTAACCCTAGCACTTCTAGAGTTTACAGCCTTAACAAGATTCTTAACATCGCGATTGACTGGATTATTCATCAACTGAGGATCAATATCAAAACCCATAGCACTTGGATATACTGCAACAATAGAAGCCACAGATTCCTGCGCAGAGTTAAAGTTATTAGTAATCTGCGGCCAAATCTCATCGTTAATGTATTTCAATCTAAGCCATGCAGACTCAGAAAGAAGAGAATCCTTCTTATCCTCAACAGCCTCGTAAAAACTTATAAAATAACTATCAAAAGCATTAAACGTATTAACCCAGTCAGAACTTCGCCGGCTTAAATTTCGACCGCCAAAAAGATCCTTTCCACGAGAAGAAACCGTTTCAGCCTGAGAAATTACAGCATTACCCTGCTGCAAGAGCTGACTATTGGCATTTATCTCCCCAAGATAGTAGATAGTTACAGCAATAATAGCTATACCGCTCAAAATAATACCAACAATAAGAAAAATAAATTTGTCCCTAATTTTCATAATTCACCTCAAAAAAGTATACTTTTACATTATCCGCACTAAATGCAAGATAGTAAAGCTTTTTTTTAAGTTTATAGTATAAAATTTTAGAAAAAATTTAAAGGACTGAAAACCGCAAAACATAAAATATATTAAAGAAAAAAATAAAACAATCTGCAAGACTAAATTCAAAAACAAAATAAAAAATTCCCTCACTACAGTAACTTTTGAACATTTTATTGACATTTTTCTATTTTTACGATACATTAAAATAAATTAGCGGCCGTGGTGGAATGGTAGACACGCTAGCTTGAGGGGCTAGTGGGCGCAAGCCCGTGGAGGTTCAAATCTTCTCGACCGCATATAATAAAGAAAAAAGAGTCTCGACTGAGACTCTTTTTTTTTACTTAACCGCGTCGAGAAGATTTGAAGCGCAGTGAGCGCGCGATAGCGGAAGACAGCCAGGATGGCTGGCGCCAGCGAA
>JAFGXN010000068.1 GCA_016936615.1 Spirochaetales bacterium
AACTGTGACAGGTTGTATGTATGGAACTTTACCTCCAGTATCACCTCCACCTGGTGATCCAGCTTGTATGTATGGAGCTCCTCCTAGCGTTGAAGAGGTAGAAGATGAGGCTGATTCGTCAGTTAATTCGGTTCTTCAGGATAATAATGAGCTTACTGATGTGGACGGTTCTGATGCAAACTAAGCTACCTTTTAGTGTCTGGTTCAAATTGCAGTCTCACCGGGTCTACCGGAAGGCTGCAATTGAACTTAAAGAGTTGAATTATCTATTTTGGGAGACTACTTTGCGCTGCAATCTTAATTGTAGGCATTGCGGAAGTGATTGCATGGTAGATTCTTCTGTTAACGATATGCCTGTTGAGGATTTTCTTGCAGTGCTAGAGGAGATCTCGACCCAGTACAATCCAAAGACAATTACAACTGTGATTACAGGCGGTGAGCCTTTGATGCGCAAAGATTTGGCTGAATGCGGCCGTAAGATTGCTCAGCTTGGTTATCCGTGGGGAATTGTTACTAACGGCTTTTTGCTGGATCAAACTCGATTTGATCAGCTTCTTGCTAGTGGATTGCGCTGCATAACAATCAGCATTGATGGACTTCAGGCTAGCCACGACTGGATGCGGGGGCGGGAAGGTTCGTTTGACAAGGCAGTTGCTGCAGCTCGTATGGTAGCTTCAGTTGCCCAGCAGAGAAAATTAGCCTTTGACATTGTAACCTGCATCAACAACCGAAACTTTGATGAACTTGAAGAGATTCGTGATACGCTGATTGATTCAGGAGTCAAATATTGGCGAATCTTTAATATTTTTCCAAAAGGCAGGGCAGTCGGCGACAAAGAATTGGATATCACACCAGAAAAGTTCGTGAAATTGCTTGAGTTTATCGAAAAGACCCAGAAAGAGGGGAAAATCTATGTCTCATACGCCTGTGAAGGCTATCTTGGTCCGTGGGAGACTCGAGTTAGAAAGATGCCATTTCTCTGCAGAGCAGGAATCTCGGTTGGATCTGTGCTGATTGATGGATCTATCTCGGCATGTCCAAGCCTCAGGGCAGATTATATCCAGGGCAACATCTACAAAGACAGCTTTCTCGATGTCTGGAATAACCGCTTCGAGAACATGCGCAATCGCGAACATCTTCGCACAGGCGAGTGTGCTGAATGCAAATCCTTCAAGTATTGCCAGGGCAATGGCCTCCACCTCCGCGATGAATCGACCGGCAAACTCCTTCGCTGCCATCTGAAGATGATAGAAGAAGCTACTTAGGCTGGAAAATTAAATACATACTAGAATAATCTCACTACCACGGAATATGATTTTTTTAAAAAAACTTTACACATATATTATTCAGTGTTAAAATTCTTCTATTAAATAAGGATTAGAAAATGAAAAAAGTTGATTTGTTAATTATTGTTTCTATTTGTATTATGTTTGTTGACTGTGGGAAGTTCGAGGGCGGTCTTTATGCTTCGAAGAGTGACTCAGGGTATGTCATATCAAGTTATCTCGGTTCTGAGACAAATATTGTAATCCCATCTGAAATAGACGGAATTCCTGTCATCGCTATTGGTGATAAAGCTTTTATAAACAAAAGCATTCAAAGTATCGAGATGCCAAATAGTGTGAAAGCTATCGGGGAGAGAGCTTTTTTCGGTTGTTCTTCATTAGAAGAGGTTGTACTCTCTGATAATATTGAAGAAATTGGAGATGAGGCTTTTCTTGCGTGTGGCTCTTTGAAAACAATAAAGTTGCCTGATAAGCTTAAGAAGATTCCAAATGATATGTTTACAAATTGTTTTTTATTAGAAAGTGTTGAATTGCCAGCCCAGCTTGAAGAGATAGGAGATTTTGCTTTTCTCACATGTAAATTGTTAAAATCAATTGTTATGCCTGACAGTGTTAAATTAATCGGAGAATATGTTTTCGCTGGTTGTGATAGCTTAACATTTGTAAAAATGTCGGAAGGGTTAGTTTCAATTAGTGATTATGCATTTAATAGTTGCGATTCTCTAAGAGATCTCAGAATACCTGCATCTGTTAAGCAATTAGGTAAGGGTATCTTTTCTTCATCGGGTATGCGTGTTGTCTTTGAAGGGGATGCTCCTGAAGCTCATGAAGATGTTTTTGAGGGCTTTTATGAAGATATTCATTATGTTCTAGGAACTAATGGTTGGCCTGAGTGTCCTTTAAAGTGGTATGGAGTTTACGCTTGGCCTGAAGGTGGGGAATAGAGGGGGTGGTTAAAAAAATAGTTATATTATTAAGTTTTACATTTATCATTATTACATGTAGTTGCTATGAAACTGGAACCGAAATTGAAGCTAGATTGTTGGATCCTGGATTATTGACAGAGTTAGAGACATTGTCTCTTACGCCAGGCATATTTACATTGACTGTTCACCAGAAAGGAATAAAAACATTTAATATTTCAAAAGAGCAAGTTGATTATAAACCAGCATTAAATGAACCTGGTAAATCTTCTTATCTTTGGCTTAAAGTCGAAGATGGAGAAATTTATGTTAGCGTTCAGTTTTCTCTTTGGCAGAGTTATCCTTGGCAGGATATGAATATGACTCACGTTGGTACTAATTATTATTTACCGACTGGTTATGGTTTACCAGTTGTATTTGATTATCTTTTAGGCGTGTTTAAATGTGCTTATTTGGTAGATGGTGATTTAATAAAGGGTAAAGTTATAGGAGCACAAACATTTGGTAATGAAATTATTTCATTTGAAGTTACATTTTGCTCTGAATATACGTTATTAGAAAATTAGGCTTGTGAGTAGCGAGCATTATTTGTACGATTTGTCTGGATAGACGTCAGTGGATGGGGTGCAAAATGAAAAATAATAAAGTTTTTTTGTCTTTTTTTATTAGCTTGTTCTTTTTTTCTTGCAGTGATCTTTATAGGTTGGAACAAAATTATCCTCCTGTGCTGAATGAGGAGGCTAGGTCGATGGATCTTCCTTTGGGTTTTGCGGAGATAATTTTTATGGAAGAGACTTATAGAGTTGCTATTACTGAATTAGATATAGTTGTGGATCCTATTGAAGATGATACTGGCTATATTTTTTTATTGGAAATTAATTCAAAAGGTATTAAGTTTTCTGATGATATAGTATTAAAAGGCTCTGTCGCTTTTAGAAAAGTTTATGGTTGGATTGCGTTTCTCAGACCTTGTTCTGCAGGCCTATCTGGTGCACAAGCGTATTGGGGAATCGATCTTTATCAAGGTGAAGATAAATTCGAGATTTGGTATCCAAGTCCGAATTCGGAAGATATGTGGGGAGCAGTCTCTGAAATTGAGAATAGAATAATCAAATTTATTTATAAAAAGAAGGACTTAATAGCACCTTGGGGGTATACTAATACTGATTTTGAGTTGAGAATTCATAGTCACTATTTATTAGAATTTCTTGAATAGAAAATTTTACGTTTATTTTTTATTGCGATTAGAAAAATAGGCTTTTGAGTAGAAGATATCCATGTGGGAATTATAATTATTTTAAATAACATGAAGCTAGAATTCCTTTATGATCAAGCTCTGAATTTGAAGGGGCGGCGTTATAAGTTGGGTGAGAGGAATGTTTATTCTGCTGCATTTACCAGGGATTCTGGTGGTATTATTGTGGATATGGATATATCAGAAATATCATCTTCCTTCTTCTTCGCGATCTTCGCGCCTTCGAGTGAGAAATATTTTTATCTTTTTTTTAATCCGCGTTCATCTGCTTGTCCTGCTTAGCAGTACCTGCTGGCAATGCTTCCTGCTGGCAATGCTTCGCATTACCCACGCAGGAGTTGAGGTGTACCTCAACTTAAATTACCCACGCAGG
>JAFGXN010000069.1 GCA_016936615.1 Spirochaetales bacterium
ATTGAATGTTGTCTAATTATAGAATAATATATTTCATATGTTTGTCGGAAATATGAATAACCCACTTATTGTGCAAAGCGACTTAACCCTTCTTTTAGAAGTCAATAGTCCACTCTTTGAAGATGCAAGGACAGTAATATCCACATTTGCAGATCTAATCAAATCCCCTGAGTATATCTATACCTACGAGATTTCGCCTCTCTCACTTTGGAATGCAGCATCATCTGGCATCGAAGCAGAACAGATTAAGGAGACACTAGAAAAATTCTCAAGATTTCCTGTTCCTGAAAATGTTAAAGTATATATTCAAGAGACTATTAACAAGTTTGGAAAGATTACAATTGATAAGTTTGAAAGCGATAATGAATTTTTATTAATAAATTTCCAGGATTCTCTTGTTGAACGAGAAATTTTATCACATCCCGGTATTAGAAAGTATCTTATTCCGCAAGAGGATAAGATTCTAATCAGATTGTTAGACCGTGGAGAGATCAAGCAACAGCTGATAAATATTGGCTACCCAGTCAAGGACTTAGCGCCACTGAAGGATGGTGATTTTCTCGAGATAAATTTCAGAGAGAAGACACTCAAAGGCAATGATTTCGGGGTTAGATCTTATCAGAAGGCTGCCGCAGATACCTTCTACGGCAACGGAATTCCTGGAACAGGTTATGGAACAGTAATTCTCCCATGCGGTGCAGGTAAAACTGTCGTCGGCATGACCGTAATGAATCTGCTCAACACTAACACGTTGATTCTTGCACCGAATATTGCTGCTGTTCACCAGTGGAAAACCGAACTATTAGACAAGACAACCCTCACAGCTGACGATATTGGTGAATATAGCGGTGAAGTTAAAATTATCAAGCCAGTCACAATTGCAACCTACCAGATATTAACCTGGCGACGTGATAAGACTGCCCCTTTTGAACACTTTAAACTTTTTCTAGAAAAAAACTGGGGTCTGATAATCTATGATGAGGTTCACCTCCTACCAGCGCCAGTATTTAAGATAACTGCTGAAATCCAGGCTGTTAGACGGCTAGGACTCACTGCCACCCTTGTCCGCGAAGATGGACTTGAAAAGAACGTATTCTCACTTGTCGGCCCTAAGAGATTTGATATGCCGTGGAAAGATCTTGAGGCAAAGGGATGGATTGCTGAGGCAATCTGCCACGAGATTCGCGCAGAGCTAGTCCAGGATCTACAGATTAACTACGCAACTGCTGACAAGAAGCACAAATACCGAATAGCTGCAGAGAATCCACGGAAGATTGGGATTACAAACCAGCTTCTAGAAAAGCACGAAGGCGAATCAATTATCGTAATTGGGCAATACTTGAGGCAGCTTGAAAAGATTGCAAGTCACTTGAAGGCACCGATAATCACGGGAAAGACACCTAATATCGAGAGAGACCAGATATATCAAAGTTTTCGCGAAGGCAAAATTAAGACAATTGTTGTCTCCAAAGTTGCAAACTTCGCGATAGACCTACCAGATGCCTCAGTTGCAATCCAAATCTCAGGAGCCTTTGGCTCACGACAAGAAGAGGCTCAACGCCTTGGAAGAATTTTACGACCAAAAAATGGTAAAAAATCTTATTTTTACTCGATAGTAACTAAAAACTCTGTCGAAGAAACTTTTTCTGCAAATAGACAAAAATTTTTGACAGAGCAAGGTTATAAGTATAATATAATAATAGACTAATTAGGAAAATGTAATGGACAATATGAATCTGGAAATTGAAGAATGGAAACAGATGCTTCTAAAAATGTCTAATCCAGACTTTTTTGAAGTAATGAAGAACTATTTTGGCGAGGTTAAGACACCGTTCAACAAGCATAATCTAATCTCAGATTTGATAAATTTCTTAAGCAAAGAAGAGACCAAAGAAAAAATTATAAAGCTAATTGACACCTACGATGCAAAAATCCTCTCTGCAATTGCAATTCTTGATGATCCAGATATCGAAACTCTCCATTATTTCGCTGCAAACAGCTCAACATACAGCGCATTTAGCCTCCGATTGATAAATCTTGAAGAGAGATTACTAATCTACAAGGCTAACAGCAACAACAAAAGCTACATACGCCTCAACCCGGTACTGAAGCAAGCAATCACTGATGAGATAGTCTCCTCTGAGTTTATCTTCCCCTCAATTCAAGCAATCGAGAGTGATAGCACATTCCCATGGCTAACCGACTCATTAGTACTAGCTTTTTTGTCAATAATAATAAAAAAACCAAACCTGCTCAAGAGTGATGGAAGTTTCAGAAAAAAAGTTGAACAAGATTTCTTAAGCCTAATCCCCGACCTCGAACGTGATTTTTGCGACAGCTCTGCAATTGATATAATCAAACAAGCCTTGATCAACCTCAATCTTGTCAAGATCGATGGATGTGAACTAATTGTAAAAATAGATGAACTAAAGAAGTTCTCTAAGATTAGCACAGAAGACCTCTTTCTCAACGTGATAGCAGCTACCCTGCTGCCATACTGTGAATCAAAATTCAGAGAAGACACTGCAAATATCACACGGAAATTAACCGCGCTTTTTGTAATTATCTCTTCAATTTTGAAAACTTTTCCAAACGATAGGGCATATTCTCGCACAATCTGCTCGAAATTTATAAACTACAGTGCTAGAGAGTTTACAGACCTAAAATTCGACACAGAAATGATACTTGAAGGTCTGATGCAGCACAGCCTTCTTAAAAAAATTGATGATAGACACTATAAAAAGAATTCACTCATAGACCTTAACCAGCGACCAGATTATTCTCAGTACAAACAGATTGTCGCTGAAGCCAATTTTGAAATAACCCTAAAGCCATGGGCAGAATTCTCTCGTGCAATAATCATCCCATTGATTGCAGATCTAAAAAAATTCGATACCTACCCGCACTACATTATCACAAAAGAATCATTCTTCCGGACACTCAACCACGGGTACAGTGTGAGAAAAATAATCAAATATCTCGAAGACATGAACAAGACGCCGATTCCTCAGAATATCTCTGTAACCTTTGAGAACTGGGAGAGTGAATTTAGGCAAATACGACTAATGCACGGGGTTGTATTAAAGATTTCCCCAGAAAAACAATACCTTGTAGAAAATACAAAGAAGCTAGACAAGTGGATTCTCGAGAAGCTCGCTGACGGACTCTACCTTTTTTCACTTGAGGATAGAGAAGAGTGGTCTACAGCCCTATGCGAACTTGGAATCTCCCCACTACCAAAGATAGAATACTTTTACAATAATATAAATACAAAATTTAACATGAGTCTCATCTCAATCTATGAGACCAAGATCCCGATAAACCTAAGCCACACTGAAAACGAAGATCTAATTCTTAACAAAATAAACAAAAACATCGAAAACGATGAGGCAAATACCAAGTTCAAAGACATAATCGACAATCTCAGAGTAACAAAAGCTCAGAAAGACGATATGCTTGCTCGCGTCGAGAAGAAATTAGTCCTTTTCCCTGAGCAAATCACAAAAAACAGGACGCCAGGAACAGTCCGCGAGGCAACCGGCCTAGATTACCGCGGCAAACTCCAGCAGGTCAAGGAAGCGCTCAAGAACGGCAACGAAATCCTCGAAATAACATCGATTATTTCAACCGAAGGCTCCATCTCCTACCTAGTCCACCCCATCGAGCTTCGCAAAGACAAAACCAACTACATCCTCGAAGGCTTCGCCTACCCATTCCGCGACGCCTTCTCCATGGAAGTCGGCAAAATCTCCAAAGTCCGCCGCCTCCGCACCTCACTCTTTGCTCCGAAGTAGGGAAAGATTTGCTACAGACAATTAGGGCGTCTACGGGCTTTGCGTGACTCCGCTATCGCTCCGGCCGCTTCGCGGCTGCTGCGCATCACTCCAATCCCTGACGCAGGAGAATCTACCCGACTACAGAACTCTCCCGTTGATATCATAGTCAGACGATATAACTTCATTTCTTTGGGCAAAATAAATTGACTGTTTGAATTTTCGATGATAAAATTTTATTAATTCATTTAAGTGAAAAATATGTGCTATATTATATATTGAGAATTTATGTTAAACGAAGAGCTTCAGAATTGTGAAAAATAAGGAGCAAATTATTAAAACGAATGAATCTCAAAATACAGAATTTAAATCCTCTTGGCATGATGAGTACCTCAAGTGGATCTGTGGTTTTGCCAATGCTATCGGAGGGATTATTTATATCGGCATGGATGACAGTGGTAAAGTTGTAGGATTGTCAGATTATGCCAAGCTTATGGAAGATTTGCCAAATAAAATTCGTAATACTATGGGCATTATTTGCGATGTCCAGCTCCATGAAAAAGATAGTAAAAAATTTATATGTATTCAAGTCAACCCCTACTCAGTTCCTGTTTCTTTGCGAGGTCGGTTTTACTACCGTTCTGGCAGTATTAAAATGGAGCTTACTGGTGTTGAACTCAACGAGTTCCTAATTAAAAAAGCTGGGAAAACTTGGGATGACATGGTAGAAGAGAATGCTACAATCATGGATATTGATGAGACAAGCATTATTCAATTCATCAAAGACAGTATCGATAAAGGTCGATTGCCCGAAACTAAAGGCTTGAGCACCTTTCAGTTCTTAGAAAAGCTAAAACTCACCGAGGGAAAAAAACTCAAGCGGGCAGCAATTATTATGTTTGGAAAAGACCCAATGTACTTTTACCCCAATATACAGGTAAAAATAGGTCGATTTGGTGTGGATGCAGCTGATTTGCGATTTCATGAAATTATAGAAGGAAATCTAGTACATATTTACCATGAAGCTCAAGTACAAATAAATCATAAATTTTTAATCCGACCTATTACCTTTGAAGGATACCAGCGTATAGAGCACGATCTTTATCCTCCTGAAGCTCTTCGAGAAATGCTTCTAAATGCATTAGTTCATCGTACCTACATGGGAGCAACTATCCAAATGCGAGTTTACGATGATCGCCTTTCTATCTGGAACGAAGGGACTCTTCCTTTTGATTTAAGCCTTGAAGATCTCAAAAAAGAGCATAGCTCTCGCCCTCGCAATCCATTACTGGCAAATGCATGTTTTCTTGGTGGCTATATTGATACATGGGGTCGTGGAACTCTGAAAATCATCAATGCATGCAGAGAAGCTGGATTGAATGAACCAGAGATTATTGAGAAAAATGGTGGTGTTTCTATTACTCTTTTTAATCACTCTATTTCCACAAAAACAAATATAAGCGTCGGTAAAACGTCGGTAAAACGTCGGGAAAGCGTCGGGAAGACAGCATCAAAAATCCTAGATATTTGTCAAAAGAATCCTTCTATAACTATTCCAGAGCTGGCTTTAAAAATAGCTGTTACAGAGCGATCTATTGAGCGAAATATCCAGAAACTGCAACAAAATGGACTTCTCTGTCGTAGAGGAGCTAGAAAAGAAGGTTTTTGGGATGTTATTATTTGAAAAAGAATATCTATTGTAGCTACAATTATTTACCTGGACAAATGAGTGCGAGGGAAAATGAAAATTATATTGCAGCTTTCTATATATATTAAGTGACTTAACTCCGCAAAGGAAGTTATAATTTGAATAAGGTGGAGCAATGACAGCGGTAAAAAGAATCCCTTACGGGAAAGGAGATTTTGAAGCAATTATTTCTCAGAATAATTACTATGTTGATAAGACAATGTATATCCCTTTGCTTGAAGATATTCCCTTTGTATTCTTGATTCGGCCTCGCAGATTTGGAAAGACACTTTTTATCTCAATGCTTGAGAGTTATTACGATATAAAAAAAAGAGACCGCTTTGACGAACTATTTCATGACACTTGGATATTGCAAAATCCGACAGCGGAGCAGGGAAAGTATTTGATCCTTTCATTTAATTTTTCCGAGGTCTTGAAAGAAAAAGATAAGGTTCAAGATGATTTTAATAATTATTGCAATACCTGCATAGATGCATTTTTAGAGAAGTATGAAGAGTATTTTTCAGCTGATATTATTGAAAGAATCAATTCTGTGGAGACTGCTCATGAAAAGATTTATACTCTATCGAAAAGTATAAGAGATAGTGGTGTTAAAATTTTTCTAATGATAGACGAATACGATAATTTTGCGAACTCAATTATTACAGATGCTGGATCTTCTGAATATGAGAAATTGACGCGAAACTCTGGCTACTTTAAGCAGTTTTTCTCAAATATGAAGGCTATGGCTTCGGGAAGTGGCTCTGGGCTTGCTAGGATTTTTATTACTGGTGTTTCACCTGTTACGATGGATGATGTTACAAGCGGATTCAATATTGGCTCTAATATTTCTATTGACGAGAGATTTAATGAAATTCTTGGATTTACTAGAGAAGATGTCGAAAAGATGATTGATTATTATTCGCAGGTAGGAGTTTTTCTTCTCGATAAGCAAGAGGCA
>JAFGXN010000070.1 GCA_016936615.1 Spirochaetales bacterium
ACTACTATTGGTGATAAAGCTTTTTATGAATGTAGAAGTTTTACTGGCAATCTAATAATCCCAGACTCTGTTACTACTATTGGTGATGAAGCCTTTAGAAACTGTATCGGGTTTACTGGAGATCTAATAATCCCAGACTCTGTTACTACTATTGGTGATTTTATCTTTTCAGGATGTAGCGGATTTACTGGAAATCTGACAATCGGAAACGCTGTTACTACTATTAGTGATTATGCCTTTTCAAACTGTAATGGATTTACTGGAAATTTAATAATCCCAGATTTTGTTACAACAATCGGTAATGGTGCCTTTTCTGGCTGTATCGGGTTTACTGGGGATCTAATAATCCCAGACTCTGTTTCTACTATTGGTGGAGGAGCCTTTTATGACTGTAGAGGTTTAACTGGAAAACTAATTCTTGGAAAATCTTTAAAAGAGATTAAAAGTTCAGTATATAAAAAAGGGTCATTTCAAAACTGCAATTTCACTGGAGATTTAATAATCCCAGACTCTGTTACTGCTATTGGTGATGAAGCCTTTAGAAACTGTATCGGGTTTACTGAGAATCTAGTAATCCCAGACTCTGTTTCTACTATTGGTAATTCGGCCTTTGATGGCTGTAGCGGGTTTACTGGGGATCTCACAATCGGAAACTCTGTTACTACTATTGATGCTAGAGCTTTTTATGACTGTAGCGGGTTTACTGGAGAACTAATAATCCCAGACTCTGTTACTACTATTGGTGATTATGCCTTTGATGGCTGTAGAAGGTTTACTGGAGATCTAGTAATCCCAGACTCTGTTACTACTATTGGTGGAGGTGCCTTTTGGGGATGTATTGGATTTACAGGAAATCTGACAATCCCAGACTCTGTTACTACTATTGGTTATAGTGCCTTTTGGGAATGCATTGGATTTACTGGAAATCTGACAATCCCAGACTCTGTTACTACTATTGGTCATAGTGCATTTAGAAACTGTAGAGGGTTTACTGGAAATCTGACAATCCCAGACTCTGTTACTACTATTGGTAGCGAGGCCTTTTATGGCTGTAACGGGTTTAATGGGAATCTGACAATCGGAAACTCTGTTACTACTATTGATCATAACGCTTTTTATGAATGTAGCGGGTTTACTGGTGACTTAATAATAGGAAACTCTGTTACTACTATTCGTAGTGAGGCCTTTTATGGCTGTAGCGGGTTTACTGGCAATCTAATAATCCCAGACTCTGTTACTACTATTGGTAGTGGTGCCTTTTATGAATGTAGAAGGTTTACTGGCAATCTAATAATCCCAGACTCTATTGCTACTATTGGAGATTGGACATTTTCAGGCTGCAGTGGATTTACTGGAGAGTTAATAATTCCAGACTCTGTTACTACTATTGGTAGTGGTGCCTTTTATGGTTGTAGCGGGTTTACTGGTGCCTACATAAATCCTAAAACCCCGCCCAAAATGGGAAATAACATCTTCCTAAACGCCACAAACCTAACAACAATCTACGTCCCAAGCCAAAGCCTAGACGCCTACAAGACAGCATCGGGTTGGAGCACATACGCCGACAAAATCCAACCGATGCAATAATTCTACACACCCCGGCAATATTAACTGCTGGGGTAATTTTTCCACCTCTTCCATCTGCCTTCATCTGCGTTCATCTGCGTTAATCAAGCGCAGCGGGCGGTTAAAAATCCCTCTTCTCCCCACCATCACAGCCGCAGCAATCCAACAAGATAAGTCTTGTTGTCGCTAGTTGCCTTGAAAAGACGCAGCGTCAATCCCGGCGCTGTCTTGAACCTCACTTTGTAGAGATCCCCCACATTTGAGACTTCCAGATCCCGCCCGTGCGACGTCCCTGCTCCATCGCGAAGACTCGCCCGCAGACCCAACCCCGGCGGAACTCGCACCACAATTTCCGCATACTCCATCGACAAATCAATCTCATCCACCAACGCGAAGCCGTCAATAAAGAAGCGGTAATTCAGGAAAATCAGCCCCGCCGGCGGTACAACCGCCTGCTTCGCAGAATCCCCAGCCACCTTGAACACCGCCGCCGTATTCATCCGGCCATCAGAATCAACCGCATAGATACGGGCACTCCAAGTTTTTTCAACACCCGAAAAATAGAAAGTATAAACATTTCCCTCTACCGAGTATGAAAAACTATTATCAATCCGCTTATCATTCTCATCAAAAACACCAGCGTGCAAAGCAGCAGCCGAGCCCTTGTCAATCTTCACCACATAATAATCCGCCCCATCATCTGTCGAGACATTCTCCGCCAACAACCGCATCCCATTATCCGCAAAGACCCGGTTACGATAAATCTTTCCACCCTCCGGCAGCAACTGACCAGCGACCCCATTGTTCAAATAAAATTCAGAAACCGTATAATACTTTTTTTCCCCATCAATCATAAAAATACGTGCAGCAGCAATCCCAACAGAAGGCTGCGTGAAGTAAAAAGAATAAAAATCCCCATCAATATCCATGATAAAATTTTCAGAAAAACGATTTCCCTCCAAATCATAGATACCAGCCGACATCTTATAACCAGCAGGACAACGCATCTTCACATAATAGACATCTTTGACCACGTCAACATTCGACTCAACCACAGCAAAGCCATGAATGGCAAAGAATTTGCGATAATACAATTTATTAGATGGGGGAAAAACCTCAGCCTTCCTACCAGAACAATCAATCCGCAAATCAAAACAATTCTCAAACCGAGAATCACCAACTTTTTTCGTAAAAACCCTGATAATAAAATCACCCGTATCAGGAATCTTGTAATAAAACTCATGAATATTGCCATTTTCACTCTTAAAGTAATACTCCTTATGAATATTATTCTCAAAATCCCGCAAATTCGAGACAACTTCGACACCATCAGGCAATTTTAACTTGAAAAAGTAGTATCCATCCCGGCTCGCAACATCCCAGTTATCCTCAAGCAACTCCACCCCATGTTCATAGAAGTAGTGGAACCGCGAAACCACATTTTTAGCAGGCAAAAGCTCACCTTTTTTCCCTAAACTCGAAAGAATAAAAGAGTAAAAAGCCTGAGCATTTCCCGGTGCATCAGTGAATCGGGCATTCAAATGCACCTGATAACGCCCCTTCCCCGGCGGCGAAATGGCAATCTCGTAATAACCCTTATCGACCAGCCTCACATGAATATTGTTTTGATAAGATTTTACCTCAAAAGCCTCATTGTCATCGCTAAACTCATCAAACCGAGAAATATCCAAATCCCGAAGCGAGCCACTAAGCCGCACATTCCCTGGCACACGACAATGAATCTTCAAAGTCTCCCCGCTCACCTCAATCGCATCACGAAGCAGAGATTGCACACCACCTTTAAGCATATAGCTCTCTTTTTTTATTTGAGAAAAAAAATCACCCTCAATCTCGACTCCATATTTCAGCCCATGAATATTTATCTGCGGCGCATCTAAGAACTCCTGCAGAGTTGCAAATCTATCCGAGAACTTGTAAGCCTCGTTATCAGGATAATTTATAAGAATTTTCATATCAGGATGGATAAAAAGAGAATAATCTGAATACTTTCGCTTTTCCGAAAATTTTCCCAAGTAATAACCCATACGATTATCAGCAGTAACATCGACGATATACCATTTTTCGCCAATCTTGACGATATTCCATGCGTGGCCGGATGGACCAGAACTAGTGATATAATTTCTCGACCGCCCACGGACTCCGACTGTCTCAAGACCGGCAAAACTCGCCATAGCTGTGAAAAGTGCAGTGAATCCACCGCAAGTTGTCCTTTTTAAGGGTAAAAATCCTAACGGGTTACGCGAACCACCAGAGCCAGTGCCCAGAAACAAATCAGAATCATAAGCAATGTGGAAAGTTATCCAGTCGTGCAACCTTTTTACAATCAAAAATTGATCCTCAGTATCTTTAATCAAGAATGCCACAAGAGATGGCAAATTCTCCTCCGGCGACTCAAAAACCGAAGCCTCCAACTCTTGCGGCACAGAAAGCACACGCTCATCAACCTCACCGGTTCTGTAACGTGCTGCCATCTCGTCAGCAGCCAATGGATCTGCAAATCCTCCACCGCAGCAGAACCAGATTACAAACATACTGAAAATAATTTTTTTCATAAACTACCTTCCTCAATCTTCAAAGGATCAATAACAAAAATCCGCTGGTTGCCGCGTGTCCATCCCACATCAAGCAATCGCCCTGAAAGATAAATTTTCAATCCATCGCCAGCGCCTATCTCATACTCAAACCCGCTGCCATACTCAAACTCAAGCTTTTTCGCCCGCAGATAGCTGTCAGAAGAATCCCTCATAAAAGAAATGACAGCAATCTCCCGCGGGTGCGAATAATATATCCGCAAAACCGCCTCGCCGCGCTCCACCCGGTGAATCCGCACATTCAGCAGCTCCGAGACGAAACTCGCCTCGACAGTGCGGCTCGGCACTCCCGCCATCTTCCCCGAAGCCTTGAAACTGTAGACTTCGTTCACAGCAAATGGATCTGCCAGACTGCGCGCATAAATCTTTGCCCCGTATAATTTATCTGCCTCAGGAAAATCAAATTCGCAGACAAAATAATCGCCCCGCCGGTATGCATATCCGCATCCGCTAAGCGCCTTGCCTTCAGAATCGAATAATCCAGCTGTCAAAAAGACATCAGCCGGCGTGTAAATTTTTAATTCCAGCCGCGAAGCTGTAGATTCGTAGCTGTCGAAGAGATCTGCACCACCGCTAGATTTATCGATTGCCAGAACTTGACGCATATCCAGTGTCTCCTGCGAAAGCGAAAGCCCGTACTTAGCAAAACCGATTGTCAGCTTCGGTGCATTCTTGAAATCTTCCACAGAGATATCCTGACTTAACAAACAGTCAGCTGGATCATATGCGTAGTAGGCTAGAATTTTTGCCTCAGGAGAGATAAAAAGATGGTCAAACCGCATTGAATACGGCATATGGGTACCGAAACTGCCGTTCACGTAGAAGAACCTAGAATTAGCGCTACAATCGACGATATACCACGCCCCCTCGAGCCTCACGAGGTTCCAGGCATGGCTAGATAGATTGCCAGATTTATTTACCGCGCGGTTTAAAGCGCCCACGACGTAACGAGCCTCAAGTCCTGCCGTCGCGCAGAGTAGCGCGTAGGTACGGGCAAGCCCTTCGCAGTTGGATCTGCGATATTTCAACGTTGAGACAGCATCGACCCCGCCATCAGGATCTTTATCAGTTTTTAACCTGATCAAAATATTTGAATCATAAGCAATCCGCAGAGTCATCCAGTCATGAATTCTCTTTGCCTTGGAAAAATCCGAATCAGCCCCGGCAAGCAATATACTGACAAACCGCTTCAAATCCTTACCGGTGTAGGCTAACTCCTCAATCCCGGCAGGAATCTGCTCCACATAGCTATCAATCTCACCCGTTCTGAAAGTCCGTGCCTTAGAATCTGTAGCAAGTCTATCAACAATAACAAAACGCGGCAAATCAATATTTAACCGCGCTTGAAGAATCTCCTGATTACTGAAACATGAAAATAATGGGAAAAAAATTAAAAAAACTATCCAATAATCTTTTTTCCCCACTAAAACAAACTACCCCGAGTTGTCATCTTCCAGACATCCCCGACCTTCTCGACAATGACCCATTTCTCAGCTTCGGAACCATCCTTGTAGTCAATGTCAATTTCAATATTAACCTGGTTAATCTCACCATCGACTTTATCATCAGAAAGGTCTATAGACTTGATACTTTTTCCCTTAGAAATATTCTCATCCACATACTGCTTGTAGAAATCCATAGTAATCTCACCAGCAGCAACCGGATCGTCCTTAAACAAACCAAGCGACTTCTCATACTCACCAGCGTTCACAAAATCAAAGAAAGAAGCCACAACCCTCTTCGCAGAACCCTCAGCCTCACGCGAAGCAAAGCTCTGATCCTCAGTGCAACAAGACAAAGCAAACAAACTCACCACTGAAAACATAAATAAAAACTTACTCATAGAATAATCTCCTTTAAAAGATATTACAATTTTAATCAATTATTTTATAAAAACAAGCCTTTTTTATTACAAAAATTTTAATTCTCTCCCACATTCTCTGTTCTTCTTTCCCATATTATCTGCGTTCATCTGAGTCCATCGAGCGTAGCGGGCGGTTAAAACTCTTCATTTAAAAAAGCCCCTCGACCATGAGATCGAGGGGCTGTCTGGAGTTTCCTCCACGTTATAAACTAAAAATCAAATTATTTTCTGTTAGCCAATACTGACTGAGCTGCTGCTAATCTAGCGATTGGAACTCTGTATGGAGAACATGAGACATATGACAATCCAGTTTCATAGAAAAACTTGATTGACCGTGGATCTCCACCGTGCTCACCACAAACTCCCATCTTCATGCCAGGCTTAACCTTTCGACCAAGCTCAACACCTGTAGCTACAAGTCTACCAACACCGCTCTTATCGATACTTGCAAATGGATCGTGATGCAAGATATTCTGATCTCGGTATGCTGGCAAAAAGCTTCCGATATCATCTCGTGAGAATCCGTAAGTCATCTGAGTCAAGTCATTTGTTCCAAATGAGAAGAAATCAGCATATGCAGCAATCTCATCTGCTGTAATTGCAGCTCTTGGAATCTCGATCATTGTTCCTACCTTAACGTCAAGAATAACATTAGACTGTCTTGAAACTTCTTCTATGATATTCTTTGCATTTTTTCTAAGAATTGATAACTCTTCTTTTGTTCCAACAAGAGGAATCATAATCTCAGGCTGAACCTTAACGCCTTCTTTCTCAAGATCACAACAAGCTCTAACAATAGCCTCAACCTGCATATCATAGATTTCAGGATAAGTAATACCTAGTCGACATCCTCGGTGACCAAGCATTGGGTTATGCTCATGCAGTGATGCAATCTTTGTCTTTAATGTATCGACTGTGATATTTAATCTACCAGCAAGGTCAACAATATCTTCTTCTTTTGATGGTAAAAACTCATGCAATGGAGGGTCTAACAATCTAATTGTTACTGGAAGACCATTCATAGCCTTGAATATTCCGTAGAAGTCATCTTTCTGAAGAACTAATAATTTTTTCAAAGACTCTTTTCTAGCTTCTAGACTATCAGCAACAATCATCTCCTGGAAAAAACCTAATTTCTCTGGAGCAAAGAACATGTGCTCAGTTCGGCAAAGTCCGATACCTTCAGCACCAAATTCAAATGCAACTGCTGCATCTTCAGGCTGATCTGCATTTGTTCTTATGTAAAAACCCTTCTCAACACCTTCTCTCTCAGCTGTCCATCTAACATCGTCACACCAGCTTAAGAATTCATTAACATGAGCAGTAATAACAGGCTTCTCTAGTTCAAGCTTGCCTTCAAATACCTCTCCTGTTGTTCCATCGATTGTAACCCAATCACCCTCAACAAACTTCTTACCATTTACAGTAAAAGTTTTACCAGAGATAACAACTGATTTACAACCAGCGATACAAGGAGTTCCCATACCACGAGCAACTACTGCTGCGTGAGATGTCATTCCACCTGTTGAAGTCAAGATTCCTTCAGATACTACCATTCCAGCAATATCTTCTGGGCTTGTCTCTTTTCTAATTAGAAGAACTTGTTCTCCTCGCTCTGTCCAAGCCTCTGCATCTTCAGCTGAGAATACAACCTTACCAGTTGCAGCTCCAGGAGAAGCATTTAGACCAGAACACATAGCCTTTACAGCCTTTCTAGCCTTAGCTGAGATCATTGGATGAAAAAGTTGATCTAACTGTTCTGCGCCAACTCTTTCAATCGCCACATCTTTAGTTATAAGACCTTCTTTAACCATGTCGTAGGCGCATTTTACAGCTGCAGCACCAGTTCTTTTACCATTTCTTGTCTGAAGAATAAATAATTTACCTTCTTGTATAGTAAATTCCATATCCTGCATATCTTTATAATGCTTTTCTAGTCTATCTTTAATATCTGTAAGTTCTTTGTAGATAACAGGATTGTTATCAGAAAGAGCACTAATCGCCATTGGTGTTCTAAGACCAGCAACAACATCCTCTCCCTGTGCATTCATCAAATACTCACCGTAGAAGACATTCTCACCAGTAGATGGGTCTCTAGAGAAACATACACCTGTTCCTGATGTATCTCCGAAGTTACCGAAGACCATAGATTGAACATTTACTGCAGTACCAACAACATTTCTGATATCATTAGCCTTTCTATAATAGATTGCAGTAGGATTATTCCAAGAACCAAATACAGCACCGATTGCTGCCCATAATTGTTCAGTTGGATCCTGAGGAAAATCTCGGCCTTGAGACTTTTTAAAAGCTACCTTGTACAATTTAACAAGCTCTTTTAAATCATTTGCATCAAGATCTAGATCATTCTCAACATTCTTCTTATTTTTCATCTCTTCTAAGATCTCTTCGAAGACATCAATCTTCATACCAAGAGCAACATTTGAGAACATCTGAATAAATCTTCTGTATGAGTCATAAGCAAATCTAGGGTTATTTGTAATACCAGCCAAACCCTCAACTGCAGCGTCATTTAAACCAAGATTAAGGACAGTGTCCATCATACCAGGCATTGATACAGCTGCTCCAGATCGAATTGATACTAACAAAGGATCTTTAGGATCACCTAAATTTTTACCCATTAACTTTTCTAATTTCTTCAAGGTTTCTGCAACTTCTTCTCTTAACCCTTCTGGATATTGTTTGTCGTTCTTGTAGAACATATCACAAACCTTTGTTGAAATTGTAAATCCTGGAGGAACTGGAATTCCCAAATTAGTCATCTCTGCTAAATTAGCACCTTTTCCACCAAGCATTTCTTTCATGTCTGCCTTTCCTTCAGCAGCTCCGTTTCCGAAAAAATAAACGTATTTTTCCATAATTTTTATAAGACCTCCACTATTCAGTTCTAAACTTCTACTATTATAAAAGTCCGCTTTTTAAGTGTCAATAACTTTTCTTTTTTTTAAAATTTTTATTACTCATATTATGAAATTTTAATTTTCCTTAAAGCATAAAGCTAAGAAATTATCATCAGACATAAACAATCTCATAACACGCCCATCACTTTTCAATAAGAAATTTGACTTAACTAGACCAAAATCAAATTTCTTGATTGAATAATTTACCTTATTCCCATAAAGAGCCTTAACAAAATGACCACAAAATATATTTGAAAACTCCTCTATCCCATCTCTAATAATTTCAGAGGTGACAACCTCTTCTTCTAGACCCAACATATTTTTTACAAATTCTGTTGCTAGCCGCTTATCAATTAAAAAAGTCATCAATCCATTTGCATCCCCCTCATATTTTACTGTGGAAAAAACCAACATCAAATCCTCAGGCACATCCACTACTTCCAAATCAACTGGATCAGCAAAGACAAAACCAGTCTCTCCGACTATCTCTGAAAATAATCCATCAATCTCATTCATTTTTTCCATTTAGACCTCTCATCTGTTTTACATGTTGAATAATAACCATCATATCCTCTGGAGAAAAAGGCTTAATCAATATCCCAGCCGCACCCTCTTCATCTAAAAATTTTCTTGTATAATCACTATCTTTCGAAGTGATCACTACAACAGGAATCTCTTTAAGTTTTTCTTTAGAATTAAGATACTCAATCAATTCCTCACCAGACATAATCGGCATATTTAAATCTGTAAAAATTATATCGGGAATGATCGATTCTAAAATTTCAACTGCCTCTCGACCATTTCCTGCCTGATGAATCAAACAATCATGGTATCCTGACATTTTTATTACTTTTTGTAATATCATTCTTTGAGTCAAAGAATCATCAACTATCAAAAATACATCTTTCATACCCACCTCTACAACTCAGTCACGTTCTGACCAGATTTAACATAGGTCTTACCAGTACTAATATCCAAAAAAAGTGTTTTTGGATCACTACCTCCAACGACTTGTCCTTTTAATAATAGGTTATTCATCCATAAAATTTTTTTCATCATTAAAAAATTCTTTTTTCCAACTTCAAAAAATCCTTTTGTATCAATTGCGCTACCACATCCAGCAGCCTTCACAATAAAATTCTTTCGATTACAACCCAACTTTTCCAATTTCGTAAAAATTTCAATTATTCCAGTATCTACAAACATAGCTGGCTTTGCCTTTGACTTAACACTATCTAAATCACCTCGCGATAACATAGCGTGCAAAATTCCTCCAGCTTTTCGAACTGGATCATATACAGAGAGACCAAGGCAAGAGCCAAGAGAGTATGTTATTATCAAATCAGAAGCTTGGGAAGAGACCTTCAAATCAGAGATACCCACAATAAGTTTATTTTTTGAAGAATCAACTTCCAAGCTGTGTGTCATTTTTGAATATTCCCCTTAGACTAATTTTTCAACATCTACTAAAATTGCTACCAATTTATCAATTTTACCAAGACCTTCGATATATTGAGATTTATTATTCATATTCCTTATCTCTTCGGATCTATTTATCATTTTTTCAGCAATTGAAGAGACATCCTTTACAAAATCCACAATCAAACCAAGCTGCTGATCTTCGACATTTACAACAATAACCGAGGTCCGATCGGTGTATTCACCTTCTGGAAGGCTAAATCGTATCCGCAAATCCATCAGAGGTATAATTTGACCTCTCAAGGTCATAATGCCTTTAAAATGTTGCTTGACATGAGGGATAGTTATAATTGTTTGCATCTCGACTATCTGAACAATCTTGCTAATTTTTATTCCATAATCTTCATTTGCCAATGAAAAAATCAAGTACAAATCCTGCTTATCACCATCGACCTCATTAACTTCATTTTCAAGTAATTCCATTAAAGACATAATACCTCCTACAATAAAATTTCACTTAGCAGCTCATTTGTATCAACAATCAAACTTACATTACCATCACCCATAAGGCTACATCCAGTAATTCCCCTCTTATCTCCTAAAATCGCTGGCAAGGTCTTAATTACTAATTGGCGAGTCCCTATGATCTCATCGACAAACAAGGCTGCCTTTTTTGAATTAGATTTGACAATAACTGAGAGCATTTGGTCAATCTCAGACTTAGTTTTTTCTTTTTTATATGCACCAAAAAACTCTCCCATCTTTATGACTGGATAAATATCTCCCCGAACATTCAAGACATCTTGAAATTCAGTTGAAGTCAACTGCCTCTCATCAGCATTTATAAACTCTACAATGTCCTCAGTTGGGATAGAAAAAATCATCTGCCCGACGCGAACAGTTATTCCCTCTAAGATAGCAAGGGTTAGCGGAATCTTGATTATAAACTCTGTACCTTTTCCTTTTTCAGAAGTAATATCAATCCTACCTCGAAGCTTCTCAATGTTTCTCTTAACCACATCCATTCCAACTCCACGACCAGAGACATCAGAGATAACTTCCGATGTAGAAAACCCTGGCTCAAATATAAAGTCCCAAAGCTTCTCATCAGAAATCTTTTCATCTTCACGGATAAGATCTAAGGCAATAGCCTTTTTCCTAATTGCACTACTATCTAGCCCTTTGCCATCATCTTTTATCCTAATCCAGATCTCTCGCCCCTCATAACCAGCCTTCAACTCAACCTTACCCTTAATTGGTTTATTGTTCTTCTGCCTCTCACTTGCTGACTCTATTCCATGGTCTACTGCATTTCTGATAATGTGGACTAGAGGATCTGCAATCTTATCAATAATATTCCTATCCATCTCTGTATCCTGACCAGAGACCTCCACATCGATATCTTTTCCAAATTTCTTCGACAAATCACGTATCAGACGTTGCATCTTTGTAAAAAGTGAATCTAACGGAATCATCCTCATCTGCATTGTGATCTCTTGAGCCTCGCGTGTAACCTTCATTAAGTGATTTGCTGATTTGCTAAAGTCTGGAAGATTTAACCCCTTTAAGTCGCGGCTATTAGCTAACATAGATTGCGCTGTTATAATTTCACCAATAATGTTAAAAAGTTCATCCAACTTCGAAGTATCTATCTTCACAACTGTCGAGCCAGTTCGCAAGCTGATGGTTGAATCTGTTTGATCTTGACTACCCTGCAACGACAAGACCCTATCTAGCAGTGGCTGATCAATCTTTTTTTGCTTTACCAGAATTTCACCAAGCTTACAATTCTGCAATTCCAGAGCAGCCTCGACATCGGAGCGGCAGACTCCATGTTCAACTAGGATCTCTCCAAGAAGCATTCCTTTATACTGAGTGTGATCCTTTTTTTCATTTATTGTCTTTGGATCTACCTCTTTACAAAATCCCTTAACATTGTCGAGAAAATCATGGATAATCAATCTGTGGTCTGGATTACTAAGGCCTTCTAAACTCTCTTCAAGGTTTTTACATTTTTCTTCTAGAGACGTAAGAAGATTTCCACTACAACCTAATAATAAGTTTTTAATCTTCTTCTCAAGCTCGGAGTAATTGTATTCTGTCAATTCAACAGAAAAAGCCTCGGTAACAGATTTATTATTTTCAGCATAAGGCTTCAGCTCCATGACCATCTTGATAATTAAATCACTTCCCTCTAATAAGACATCTGTAACCTTATCTGAATAGCTAATTCTAGAATCCCGAATATTATCTAGCAAAGTCTCAAGCTCATGGCTTAACTTTGTAATCTGCTGAAGACCTATAAAAGAGGCAGTTCCCTTGACAGTATGAATTGCTCGAAAGACAGAGTTCAACAGCTCCATATCGAAATTTTTATCAAGGTTCATTATATCAGTCTCAATATCATCAAGATGCTGGAATGTCTCAGTAACAAAACTATACAACACCTCGCCATCATCTACAGTTATGATATGCTTATTCTGACTATAAAGATTCTCCTCTGCGCCAGAAATCTGGTATAATTGAGCAAAATACTCCCTTGCCTTTAGTTCATTTTCACCACTAGGCCCATCATTTATTGCTTCTTCGACATTTTCATAAATATTATTGGCAAGGATTCGTAATTCTGCAGAAACAGTTGTATCCTTTTTTAGTTCATCACACATTTCCAAGATGGCTAGAGCTTCGAACAAATCGCCTACAGTATAGGATTTACAATGCTTTACTAAATTTAACACACTTTTTTTCATATCATACCCTTTACTATTATATTATTATAATCTTACTATTTCTTAATCATAACCTTTACCAATTTCCTCAACGGCTCTGGCTCAAAAGGCTTAACAATCCACCCATTTGCTCCTAATGTTTTACCTTTTTCCATTTTATCTTTAGAATTTACCGTGGTTAAGAAGACAATAGGTGTCTCCCTGTTTTGAGACATTGCCCGAATACCTTCGACACAGCTAAACCCATCCATAATCGGCATATTTACATCGACAAAAATCAGACTAAACTCCTCATGTTGAGCTAAATCTAACCCCTCTTGACCATTCTCAGCCTCAATTATCTCATATTCATCCTCTTTCAAGGCCTTTCTTATCAACATCCTCATAGTTGGTGAATCATCGATACTCAAAATTCTGCTATTCATAATTCCTCCTAAAATAACTCAATTCCTCCCTCAATAACATCATCATCTGAATGTAATTGAGGAATATCTAAAGTTTTAATTGCATCCCACTCATCTTGAATTGTAAAGAGATTTGAGATTATATTTTTTATATCTGAAAAAATTTCATCCTCAGGCAGTGAATAATCTTTTATATTAGAGATTCTGTCTGTTATTTTTTTGTTGATTTCATCAATCAGTAGCTGCGAATGAGCCATCATCTGGGTTATTGGATCTTGCATCTGCATCTTCATTAACGCTAAATCTAATATCTCCTTCATCTCCCGTGAAATATCTCTAGCATCATCAATCTCATGATCCATTCCTTCAATTTTTACAGTAAGAGAATCTGAAACACGTTCAAGGACTGCCTTAGAATTATCAAGATGGTTAACAACGTTAGAGATACTAGCTCTCTGATTCTCATATGAAAAATCTATCATCTTTGCAATCTCTTCCATCATCTCATAAATTTTCTCGGATGTACTCTTCGATATCTTCGACAACTCCTGCATCTCATTTGCAATAACAAAAAACCCTTTTCCTGCAGCACCTGCTCGTGTAGCTTCTATCGAAGCATTTATCGCAAGCAGTCCACTCTTATCAGCAATGTCTGAAATATTCTCTGAATAGTCTTTTATATCATGAATAGATTTACTAATTTTGTTCATATCCTTATTGTAATGAGTCTCTAAGTCCTTAAAGATATCATCAATACTCATAACCTCTCGAACTTCAGATTTCAAAGATTTAATTGCATCTTCAAGGCTATCATCACCCTTTGAAACTTTTTTTAAAAAACGCTCTATATTATCTTCAAGTTTTTCACCATTGCTGGATAATTGGTCGATTTCATCAGAAATATCAAACATAACCTCCTCAGTCTTCTGAGCAATAACCTTGATTAATTTATCAAAAACTATTTTTCCTTTTTCAAATAATTCATAGGCATAGATAGCATGGTTAAAAATTCTATTAAAATCTTGCTTCTCATCTAAATCGATTTGCAAAGCATCGTCCATTTCACTATTTTTGATAGATAAAATTTTCAATTCATCCTCAAGTTGGCGCATTGATTCTTCCAATTTAACCTTTTCAAGAGCTTCAATCCTATAACGGAAATCCTGTCGATACAGAAAGATAATATTAACCAGAATGAATGAAATAGAGGTCATGCTTAATGATAAAAACACTGAAGATGATATAAAAAAAGCCAAGATATTGAAGATAACCAGAGTTGCAGTTAAAAGACTAAGACTTAATAAAAAATAATTTTTCCTGCTTTTCACAAAACCTCCATATTGTATATATAAAAGTATTGAATTTTAACAAGAAAAATGCAAATTTATCAGAACTAAACTAGTGAAAACTCTTTAATTTTAATAAATCTCTGATAACTATAGAGTGTTGAGAACCTCAAAGCAGAGGGATGGGAAATCGGTAACAATCCCATCAACTCCAATCTCTATCAAGTATCTCATCTCCTCTGGACAATTGATAGTCCATACGTGAATCAGAATCCCGTGACGATGTACATACTCTACAAAACCTCTATCGACATATGTAGTACCCCAAAGTTTGTGGGGAACTTGCAAGACAAATGCAGGTAAATCCTTCTGTTTTAAATCCCTTCCCCTTTTATACTGTTGATGGATATACAAAAACTCCGATGTTGAGAAAGATGTAACAGCAAAAGGATAGAGCTTTCTAAATAATTCGATATTTGCAGTGAAAAAGGAGGCTACACAAACTCTATCAAAGGCTTGGTGTCTCTCCAAAATTTTTCCAACACTCTCTACCAATTTATTGGATCTAGCCTTCATATCAACGTTAAATATTGTATTTGGGAATTCTTCTAGTAGCTGTTCGAAGCTAATAATCTTACCTGTAACCTTGAGGTTATCAGTAGTATAATGAACCAAATCGACATCAAGCAACTGAGAATAGGTCATCCACGCGATTTTGCCACGTGATTCAGAGACCCTATCAATTGAAGAATCATGAAAAGCAACAACAACACCGTCAGAAGTCAGATGGAGATCTGTCTCGATAATATCGACACCAATATCTACCGCATTCTTGAATGATTCATAAGTATTCTCTACTGCATCATCATATAATCCACCCCTATGGGCAAGTACAGTAAAATCACGATCCAAAATACTATGATAATATCCCTGCTGCTGCTCAGCTAAATCTGCACTTAACTCAATCGCTCTTGATGAAAGGCATGACGAAAAAAAAAAAACTGAAACTCCAAAAACAATACTGATTTTTTTCATAAAAACTCCCTAGGCCTCTTTTACTAGATATGAAACCATTATAATCTCTTTTATTAGCTTATTATTAGAGTACTTTTTATTTATTTCTAATAAAAAATCTTCAGCTATATCTTCACCTAAAAATAAATTTACATTGCTTCGAATTAAATCTGAGATATCAGTCCGAATCATCTCTAGAAGGATATCTACAATTTGCCTATTTTCTTCAAGATTATAACAGTGGACAATAATTTCAAAATGTATCTCGACCTCTTCAACTTCTACGATAATGACATCAGGCTTGTATAAAGTGACTTCCATAGGTTCGTCTACATCAACACTTGGTGTTAAAACTTCCGAGTCCTCAACTAATTTTTTGTAGATTAAATCAAGAATCTTTTCTAATTTTTGGTCAGTAGTCAAGCCTTCCCAAGGATCTAGGTTTGTGGAATCTTCAGGAATTTCCTGTTCCTGTTCTTGAGCTTGTTCCTGCTCTGCTGGTGGAATTTCTTTTGTATTTTCTTCTGAAAATAGAGAAAATAAAAAAAACTGCAAAATAACTATTACTAAAAATAACTTTTTCATGTCCAAACCTTTTTCTAATTTTAGATAATTATAATGCAGCTTTCGGAATTTGTAAATAAAATTAAATATTTACGCTAAACGATTTTAATTTATTAGGTTAGCTACTGATTTCTTGATAACATCATATGGTATTTCCTGCCAATTTGAATTGATGTCAACAATTAATCCTGAAAAGAAGGCAAAAACCAAAACAGCAGAAAGCTCTGCATCTTTTGCTTTTGATTTAATTCCACTAACAAAAAGCTTCTTCACTTCTGCGAAATTTTTCTGGTAAGCTTGACTCAATGATTTAACATCAAATCCATACTTAACAAATGACTGATCATCTAAATTTGATACAACAGAAATAATAATCAAAATGAAATGCTCAAACTCTTTTAAGAAAGTGTAGTACTCTTCAACACAAGCATCATAAAAATTGTTATCCTGAGAAAGTGATTTCAACTTCTCTAACATAACAGATTGAGCTTCCAACCCTTCCTTCAAAACAGCTTGGAGCAAGTCTTCTTTACCTTTGAAATACCAATAAATATTTCCAGTACTCATCCCTGCAGCTTCAGCAACATCTTGAATTTTACAATTTCCGTAACCTCTAGTTGCAAATAACTTTCTAGTTGCTTTTAGAATATTTGCGTTACTTTTTTCCCTCATCCGTGCATTTAATTCTGGATTTCTAGGCATTGTTTCCCTCCATTAT
>JAFGXN010000071.1 GCA_016936615.1 Spirochaetales bacterium
AATTTTTTTGTAAGAAAAAGTGTTGGTATTTTTTGATATTTTTGTGGTAATATAGGTCATGCGAAAAAATTGGAAACAGAAGATAGCACCTGCGATGAATAATTTTTGCCTTGGGTGTGACAAATGTAATGGAACTGGTTGTGTTGGTCAGATCCCTGGAATGGGTGGACTTGGAGAGGCTAAGACTTTTCAGGCAAATTTCAATTCCTGGGAAGATATAATTGTAGATATTTCGACTTCAAGGCTTCCGAAGATTGGGGTTGCTCCGATGACTGGGGTTGCTGAGAATATGGGTAATCCAATGTCTGAGGCTGAGTTTCATAGATTGTTGGTCGCTGGGGCTAAAAAGGCGGGTATATTCTCATGTATCGGGGATGGAACGCCTGATCACAAGGTGCAAGATGGGATTGCAGCACTGAGAGCTAACCGCGTCGAGGGGGTTGTATTTTTTAAGCCATATCCTAATCAGATGCTTCTTCAAAGATATCAGTGGGCTGAGCCTGTAGGTAAGATTATTGGACTTGATATTGACTCATACAGAATTGCCACAATGGCAGGAAAGGTTGTGATGGAGAAGAAGGGTGTTGAGCAACTTCTGGAATTGAAGGAAAAATTTAAAAAACCGTTTATTGTCAAGGGGATTGCTAGCGAAGAGGATGTGCAGTTAATAGAGGCGGTCAGGCCTGACTACGTGGTTGTCTCGAATCACGGCGGGCGAGTCTTTGATAATGGCGAGGGAATAGCATATATATTGCAGAGATATGGTGAGCGATTAAAATCAGTTGTCAAAGAGGTCTGGGTCGATGGTGGTCTTAGAACCCATGAACACCTACTCAAGGCAAATGCACTTGGCGCAGATGCTGTGCTGATTGGCAGACTCTTTATTCAAGCCACAGCAGTCTACGGGAAGAGTGGAATCAGCAAGGTTTGTGGAGAACTTACCAGGTAAAATTGTGATTTTTTGACTTTTTATTATAATCTTCGATACTTAATTAAGTGAATCTATTTGATAGGATTATAAGTATTGAAAATTTTTAACAAGAGAAAAGACCAATTTAGCAATATCTTTAACAACTCTCCTTTTGGTTATGCCTATCACAAGATAATTCTTGACAAGAACAGAAGGCCTGTAGACTATAAGTTTCTTGAGGTTAATTATATCTTTGAGTATTTTACCGGGCTTAAAAGGGAGTTTTTAGTTGGGCAGAGATACTCTGATATCTTTCCAGAGAGGAAAGAGGGTGATTTTGATTGGGTAAAATATTACGGCCATGTCGCTTTGAATAATGGTAATGAGATTATTGAAGAATTCTCAGCTAATTTAAATAAGTGGTATAAAATTCAGGTTTTTTCCCCACGAAAAGGCTATTTTGTCACAATATTTGTAGATATAACTGATGAAAAGGCTAAAAACAATGAGCTAGAAGGATTCTTTAATGTAAATCTAGATCTACTGTGTATTGCGGATACCTCTGGTAATTTTGTGAAGGTTAATCGGGAGTGGGAAAATCTGCTTGGTTATTCAGTTGATGAGCTTGAGCAACGAAGATTCTTAGATTTTGTTCATCCTGATGATATTCCTGCTACTTTAGAGATTCTCGCAAAGTTAGAGACTCAGGAAGATGTTTTAGATTTTGTTAATCGCTATAGGTGCAAGGATGGATCGTATAAGCATATAGAGTGGCGATCTCATCCTCATGGGAAATTAGTCTATGCAGCTGCAAGGGATATTACTCAGAGAATAGAGAGCGAGAAGGTTATTCTTGCAAAGACTAAGTATGCAGATTCCTTGCTCAAGGCTATTCCTGATTTAATCTTTATTCTTGATGTAAACGGGAAGTTTATGGATTATAAGCCTGGTGCAGATATTGCCTTGGCTTTTCCGGAAAGTATGTTCCTTGGTAAAAATATCTCAGATCTTTTTTCAAAAGAGTTATCATCTCGGTTTATGGCAGCAATTAGATCTGTCTCGAAAAAGCACAAGCCAACTATTATACAGTATGAGTTAGAGGTTGCGGGTAATACTTCGACTTTTGAAGCTAGAATAAATCCTTTTCTTGATGAAAGCGTTATCGCTCTGATTCGGAATATCTCTGAGATGAAGAAAATGCAGGAATCTCTGGCAAAGGCTAAAGAGCTTGCTGAAGCTGGTAATCAAGCTAAGTCAGAATTTTTGGCAAATATGAGCCATGAGATAAGGACACCTTTGAATGCAATAATTGGTCTGAGTCGATTAGTGCTTGAAGGTCAATTAAGCTTTTCTCAAAAAGACTCTGTATCAAAGATTTATAGCTCGTCAAAGATGTTATTAGGGATTATAAATGATATTCTGGATTACTCGAAGATTGAGGCTGGCAAGCTTGAGTTGGATTGTCACGATTTTATCTTTGAAGAGGTTCTTGACCAGTTGAAGATAATTTTTCCTTCTGAATTTGATAAGAAGGGTATAGAGTTATGTTTTGAACTTCCAACTAATTTACCCTATGTCTTTTATGGCGATTCTTTTCGTCTGTATCAGGTGTTGACTAATTTAGTAGGGAATGCTCTGAAATTTACAGAAACTGGTAGTGTCAGACTTGGTGTCTTTGTCGTAAAGGAGTCAAAGAAAAAAGTAAGATTTCTCTTTGAAGTTGAAGATACTGGTATTGGTCTTACAGAAGAACAATCTAAGCGGTTGTTTAAGGCTTTTTCTCAAGCTGATACCTCTACTACGCGTAAGTTTGGAGGTAGTGGTCTTGGGTTAGTTATCAGTAGCAAGTTGTTGAATGCGATGGCGTCAGAACTAAAGTTGGATTCAGTCTCTGGGAAGGGGAGTAGATTCTACTTTGAGTTGGATTTATTAATCTCAAAGCAGCTTACAAATGTGACAGATGAGTTAGAGAAGATGGATTTGGGCGATGATAAGCTTGCATTGGTTGTTGATGATCAGAAAATTGCTCGTGATGTTGTTCGAAAGATCTTAGAATCGTGGGGAGTCTCAGTCTTGGAGGCAGAGAGTGGTGAAGCGGCGATAAAAATCATCAAAAAGATTGGTGAAGATGGTGGTAACTTGGATTTTGTCTTTATGGATTGGAAGATGCCTGGCAAGTTGGATGGTATCTCATGTATAAAAAAGATTCGTAAGATGCATAAGGAGGGTAAGCTGGTATTAAAGGAGTTGCCAATTATATTGATTAGTGCCTATCAGATGGACTCCTTGGCAAAGAGTAATGTGAAGGTTGATGGATTTTTGCCTAAACCTGTTACTGCCTCAGCTCTCCATAATTCCTTAGGCAACGCTATGAGTGGAAATGTTCTGCAAAGACCTGAACTTGAGAGTCTGGAAATTCCATCTTTCGAGGAGTATTCGATACTTCTAGTTGAGGATAATCACCTTAACCAGGAGGTAGCTAGTCGCTGGCTTGAAAAGACAGGTGCAAATGTATTGATAGCAAATAATGGTGTTGAAGCACTTGCTATGGTGGAGGCTCAGACTTTTGATCTTATCCTCATGGATCTTCAGATGCCTGAGATGGATGGATTTGAGGCAACAAGGAAGATTCGAGCTAAAGATTTGGATCTTCCAATAATTGCCTTATCTGCTGCAGTTATGGAGGATGATAGGGAGAGGGCAAAAAAGGCTGGGGTAAATGATCATATTGCGAAGCCTATTGATGAGAGAGTTCTTTACTCAACACTAGCAAAATGGCTTAAGGTTGTTAGATTTTCTAATTATGTTAAGAAAATGAATATTCAAGATGCCTCTTTTTTGGATGCAACAAACCTTGACTCTTTTGATTTTTCAAAAGGTCTTTATCAAGCAGATAATGATGTTGGATTTTATAAACACCTATTGTCGACCTTCAAAGATCAACTAAAAGATGAGTTTTCTAATATTGTGGCAGCTATAGAAAGTAATTCAAAGAAGGCTGAATCTCAAATACACTCTCTTAAAGGATTGGCTGCTACAGTCGGTGCAATTACTCTGAGTCAGATTGCTACAGATATCAATAATTTGCAAAAAGAGAAGAGATACATATCTGTAAATTTGATAAAAAAACTTGAAAATGGGTTAAAACAGACTCTTGATGATTTAGAAAAATTGGATTTGTCTGAAATCTATGCAGCGCCAGTCGATAAGGGAGATTGGATTGATCTCTCCTCACGCGTCTTGTTCAATCTAAAGAGGAGTGAGTTAGTTGACAGAGATTCAATTCTCAAGATCTGTTCATATTTGGATAAACATTATGGAAGGGAGAGTACTGATAAGTTTAAAAATTTAGTCGATACTTTTGAAAATGATAAGGCTGCAAAATTCTTATCTGAGCTAATCTCTTCAGCAGGAGAAAAGTAAAATGATTAATATCTATTCTAGAATTCCCACAATCTTGATTGTTGATGACCAAGCAGTGAATATTCAGACTTTATCTAATCTCTTAAAGGATAATTATCGGATACTTGTAGCAAATAATGGGAAGAAGGCCTTAGAGATTGTGGCCTATGATGAGGATATCGATCTTATTCTGTTAGATATCACTATGCCAGGTATGGATGGTTATGAGGTCTGTTCAAAGATAAAAGATAATGAGAAGAGTTCGCGAATTCCAATAATCTTTATTACTGCGCGCGATTCTGATAAGGAAGAGGAGAGAGGGTTTGAGATCGGAGCTGAGGATTATATTGTTAAACCTTTTTCCCCATCTGTGGTGAGGGCAAGAGTCAAGAATCATGTTAATCTCAAGATAAAGACAGATCTGCTTGAGGAGCTTTCCCATATGGATTGGCTTACTGGGATTGCAAATAGAAGATATTATGAGGAGACTTTCCAGCAACAATGGCAGCAAGCAGTTCGAAGTTCCTGGGATATAAGTATTTTAATGATAGATATTGATAATTTTAAATCATACAATGACCATTATGGCCATGGGGCAGGAGATGAGTGTCTAAAAAAAGTTACATTAGCCTTGAAAAAAGAGATAAAGCGTCCTAGCGATATGCTTGCGCGATATGGAGGCGAAGAATTTGTTGTGATTTTGCCTGAAACTGACATAAATGGAGCAAAGCTGGTCGCTCAATCTATGCTCTCCTCAGTGATAGATGCAGCAATTCCTCATGCATATTCTCCTGTCAGCGGATTTGTTACAGTCTCAATTGGTTGTGCCTCAGTCAAGGCTTCGAGAAGCTATGATTCCCACTCTTTAGTCGAAAATGCGGATTCTGCTCTATACATCTCGAAGAAGTCAGGAAAAAACCAGGTAACCTGCTTTAGTTCTAAAAGTTTATAGAATGAAAACACGAAGGGGCTAGTTCTGTATAAGACTTTTTCCCCTCCGTATTTGCCTGGAACTCCTTTAAGGAATTATAGTTCGCTTATGAGTGTTTCTTTATTATTATCCGTGCCTTTTCTGCAATATTTTCTGGAGTTATTCCAAAATGGTCGTAGACCTTCGCTGGTGGCGCTGATTCCCCAAAGTGTCGGACTCCGATTATAGCCTCATCATCCCAGGCATATCTATGCCAGCCAAAAGGTGAGGCAGCTTCGATTACTAATCTAGCCTTGATTGATGATGGTAATATCTCTTCTTTGTACGAGTTGTCCATCTCTTCAAAAAGTTCTAGCGATGGCATACTGATTAATCTTATCTTTTTTCCCTCTTTTTCCAGAATTTCAGCTGCCTTAGTAGCAATTTCTACCTCTGAGCCTGTTGCAATCATCAATAACTCTGGGGTCTCTTTTGAATCTTTGAGGATATATCCGCCTTTTGTTGCATTTGATGCAGAGTTAAGTCTAGCCTGGTCTAGCACTTCTAGGTCTTGTCGCGACAGAATCAGTGCGGTTGGGCGTGAAGATTCAAGAGCCACTTGCCACAGGGCTATAGTCTCATTGACATCGGCTGGTCTGAAAACGTTAAGATTAGGTATAGAACGTAGCCCTGCTAGGTGTTCAACAGGCTGGTGTGTCGGACCATCTTCGCCAACACCAATACTGTCGTGGGTGAAGATGAATATTGTCGGGATATTCATCAGAGCAGCAAGCCTTATTGAAGATCTCATATAATCTGAGAATACGAAGAAAGTTGCGCAGAAGCTTTTCAATCCTGAAATTGTCAGACCATTTGCAATAGCACCCATTGCATGCTCTCTTACTCCATAGTGAATATTTGATCCAGAAAAATCCCCCGCCGCGATGAATTTGCTTGACGTGATAACTGATTTATTTGACGGCCCAAGATCAGCCGAACCACCTACTAGCCATGGCAGCCTCTTTGCTGTCTCATTGATAACCTTTCCTCCAGCAGTTCTTGTCGCAATCTTTTTTGAAGTATCTGTAACAAACTCCATCTCTCCGACAACCCCAGCTGGCAGTTCCCCCTTGATAATCATCTCAATTTCGGCAGCTTCGATTGCGTATTGCTTTTTGTAATTATTAAAAAGGTTGATCCAAGCATCTTGCGATTTTTTACCTTTTGCTCTTAATTCTTCTTGCATAAGAGATACTTCTTTAGGTAGTGAAAAAGTTGCATCTGGATCGACATTGTAGAATTTCTTTGTTGCCTTTACTTCATCGTTACCAAGCGGTGCACCGTGCGACTCTTCGCTGTCTTGCTTGTTAGGACTTCCGTAGGCAATATGGCTTGATACAATCAGAAGACTTGGCGCGCCAGAATAATTTTTCGCATCTACAAGGGCTGAGTTCAAGGCTTCTAGATTGTTGATATCCTCAACCTTTGTAACATTCCAGCCGTATGCCTTGAATCTAGCTTCTACATCTTCTGTGAAAGTGATATCAGTACTGCCTTCGATAGAAATTCTATTGCTATCATATATCCATACAAGGTTGTCAAGCTTTAAGTGCCCTGCGATGGATGCGGTTTCAGAAGTTATTCCTTCCATCATGCAGCCATCTCCGAGGATAACATATGTCTTGTAATCTATAATATTGAAATTTTCCTTGTTGTATCTATTTTTTAGCCATTTTTCAGCAATTGCTATTCCAACAGAGGTTGCAGCACCTTGCCCAAGAGGTCCAGTTGTTGTCTCAACGCCAGGTGTCATGCCAAACTCAGGGTGACCAGCGCATTTTGATTTATACTGTCTGAAATTTTTTATATCATCAAGGCTAATCTCGAATCCTGCTAGAAAAAGGCTACTGTAGAGAAGCATTGAAGCGTGTCCAGCTGATAGGACAAATCTGTCACGATTAAACCATTTTGGATCTTGAGGATTAAACTTCATAGTATTTCGGTAGAGAGTGTAGGCAGCAGGGGCAAGACCCATAGGTGCTCCTGGATGGCCTGAATTTGCAGCTTGTACTGCATCTATTGAGAGAGTTCTTATTGTATTTATAAGTTTTTGGTCATTATCTGTCATTTTTTTTCTCCTGT
>JAFGXN010000072.1 GCA_016936615.1 Spirochaetales bacterium
GGGAAGACCACACTCTTAGATCAAATTCTATTTAACTCAGGAATTATTCAAAAGGCAGAGTTGCCTGAAACTGGAAGAACTGTAAGTGATTACACTGATGAGGAAAAATTTAACAAGTTTTCAATTTATACAACTTTATCAAACTTTATTTGGAAGGATTGTAAATTCAATATATTTGATACTCCTGGATCTCCTGATTTTATAGGAGAGGTTGTTGAGGCATTCAGAGCTGCTGAATCAACAATTATGGTTATCGACGGTAAGAATGGAATCGAAATTGAGACTATCAAGCTCTGGAGAAGATTAGACAAACGAAAGATGCCTCGTGCAATCTTTATTAACAAGATGGATATGGATGGGGCTGATTATTACAAGATAATTTCAGAACTTGAGGCGCAGTTTAATCTAAATTTTGTTCCAGTTACTATGCCAATGGGGTCAGGGAATGACTACAGTGGTGTGATAAATTTAATCGAACAGAAGGCCTATCTCACACACGACAGCAAGGAGAAAGACAAGCAAGGCGAAATACCAAGCGAGTACCTTGAGATTGTAAAAGAGAAGAGAGAACAGATGATAGAACTTGCAGCCGAAGGTGAAGATGCTCTTATAGAGAAATTCTTTGAAGAAGGCGTGCTTGATGAAGATGAGATTAGAAAGGGACTTACAATTGGAATGAGAACATTGAAGGTTATTCCTGTCTTATGCGGAAGTTCCGAGCTTAATAACGGGATAGCGTCGTTGCTAAACTTTATGACTGTTGCTGCGCCCTCACCTTTTGACCTGCACGAGGTTGCGTATGATGAAAAAGGCAACGAAATGATAGTTGATCTTGCACCTGACAAAGATGTTAGCCTTTTTTCTTTCAAGACAAAGATAGATCAATTTGCTGGTAAATTATCATTTGTAAAGGTTATTACTGGAACACTTGACCATGATACTGAATTAGTGAACCCCAACAAGAATGCAAAAGAGAAGGTACACAAGATATTTACGGTCGAAGGGAAGGATTTGAAAGAGACTCAGAATTTGTCAGCTGGGGACATAGGTGTTCTTGCAAAACAGACAAATCTTGAGACAAATGACACACTTTGCAGCCCTAATTTTACTGTAAAATATCACAACCTAAGACTCCCCCAGCCTGTGTATTCACTCTCTATCAAGGCAGACAGCAAGAAGAACGAAGATAAGCTTGCAGACGCGTTGCACAAGGTAGCAGAGCAGGATAGAACCTTCATAATCAGGTATAACCCAGAGACAAAGGAGACTGTAATCTCAGGTATGGGAGAACTTCACATTAGAATAATTCTTGAAAATATAACAAAGAAATTAAATGTAGAACCAATATTAGAACCTCCAAAGATTGCATACCGAGAGGCAATTACTCAGAAGGCAGAAGCCGAATTCTCCCATAAGAAACAGAGTGGTGGCCACGGTCAATACGCTAAGGTTCTGATGAGATTTGAACCACTAGAAAGAGGCAAGGTTTTTGAATTTTCTAATGAGATAAAAGGAGGTTCAGTCAGTAGAGGCTACCTTCCTGGAGTTGAAAAAGGGATAAGAGAGGCTATGGAAGAGGGTTATATTGCAGGATATCCAATCGTTGACTTAAAAGCAACTATCTACGATGGCAAAGAGCACCCTGTAGACTCATCAGAGATGGCGTTTAAGCTAGCTGCAAAAGGTGCATTGAAGAGTGCGATGGAGTCAGCTAGGCCTGTTCTTCTTGAACCTATATGTATCGTTAAAATTCTAGCTGAAGAGAAATTCCTCGGTGATATTCTTTCTGACATCTCATCAAAACGAGGAAAGGTTCTTACCCAAACACCAGTCGGAGGAAATATCTTTGAGATTGATGCAGAAATTGCTCAAGCTGAGCTACAAAAGTATTCAGCCGATTTAAAGGCTATAACAAGTGGTACTGCATCATTTGAAATTGAATTCTCCCACTACGAGTCAATATCTGGGAAGATTGCAGATAAGGTAATCGAAGCTGCGAAAATTCATACACCAGAACATGTCTAAACGTACAAAAAATAAGGGCTACCAAGATTGGAAGCCCTTATTTTTTTTATCTCTGATTTATAGGAATATATGATTGCCTCTTAGAGACACTCTTATAAGCAGGTCGAATTATCTTGCCACCACAGGTAATCTCTTCGATCAAGTGGGCAGACCAGCCAGAAATTCTTGAGATCGCAAATAGCGGTGTATAAAGATCTGATTCTAGCCCTAGCATGCTATAGACAAAGCCTGAAAAGAGGTCGACATTTGCACATACAACCTTATCAGTACCTTTTTCTTCACAAAAAAGCTTAGGTCCTAGCTCTTCAATATTCTTATACAACTCGAACTCATCTAACCTGTCGTTTAGCTTAGCTAGCTCGTATGCTTTTTTCTTCAAGATCTCAGCTCTTGGATCTGAAACAGTATAGATTGCATGTCCTAACCCGTAGATTAGACCAGAGCCATCATTTGCCTCTTTTCGAAGAATCTTTCGAAGATAATTTGCTACATCCTCTTTATTTCTCCAGTCTCCAGCATTTGCCTTGAGATCTGAGACCATTCCCATTACTTTATTGTTAGCACCACCATGTCTTCTTCCTTTCAATGAACCAACACCAGCAGAAATTGCCGAGTATGTATCAGTATCAGATGAAGTCACGACATGAACTGTAAAAGCAGAGTTGTTACCACCACCATGCTCAGCATGTAGAACAAGGCAAAGATCTAACAATTCAGCCTCAAGCTCAGTATACTGACTATCTGGTCTCAACAAGTGCAAGAAATTCTCAGCAACTGACAATTCTGGCTTCGGAGAGTGCAAAACCAAGCTCTCTTTGTTGAAATAGTGTCGTTTTGCCTGATAAGCATATGCTACGATTAAAGGAAATCTAGCAATCAATGTTAAACACTGTTTAACTGTACTAGAAATTTTATAATCCTCAGCAGTCTCATCATATGAGTACAAAGCCAAAATTAACTTTGAAAGAGAATTCATAATATCCTTGCTAGGAGTTGTAATCAAAAGGTGATCTTCAACAAATCTTGGAGGTAACTCTCTCAAGGTTCCCATCATTGTACAAAAATCATCATATTGTTGCTGATTAGGTAATTCTCCAAACAAAAGAAGATAAACAGTCTCTTCAAAACCAAATCTCTTCTCTGTCTGAAATCCTTTAACTAAATCATAGACATCAATCCCTCGATATCTCAATCTTCCTGCATCCGGAACTTTTTCACCTTCGTCTAAAATATAACCGTGTGCATCACCAATCTCAGTAAGACCAACGACAACACCTGTCCCATCATTATTCCTCAATCCCCTCTTTACATTCCATCTCTCAAATGATTCTGGAGAAATTGTGAATCCTGAACTAATCTTCTCAATGTACTGATCAATCAAACCATCAATTGACATAGCATCTCCTTTAGACCTTTGTAAACCAAATATCATATATATTGTGATTTTTAGTTAGGCCTTTTTTTTCAAATTTCGTAATTGGTCTCCAAGGTGCTCGCTGAGCAAACCCTGCAGTCGAATTCTTTAATTTTTTATTAGCAGAAAGCAGATCCAAAACTTGTTCTGCATAATCTGCCCAATCAGTTGCTACATAGATGTAACCACCAACTTTTAGCTTTCCAGCTAGAATTTCTATAAATTCTTCATTTAAAAGTCTTCGCTTATTATGCTTTTTCTTCTGCCAAGGATCAGGGAAAAAAATATGAAATCCTCCTACAGAAGAGTCTGGTATCATATTCTTAACAACCTCGACAGCATCATAACTAATAATCTTAGCATTTTTAATATTTAAGTCTTTTAAATCAAAGGCTAAGGCGCCAACTCCTGGCTTATGAACTTCAATTCCAATAAAATTCTTATCAGGCATAGCTTGAGATATCTCTCTGACAGAGTCTCCCATTCCAAAACCAATATCTAAAATAACCTCGTTCTCATTTTGAAAGGTTTCCTTAAAACTTAGAAGATTTTCCTGATAATCTATGCAAAAATCTTGCGAATAATTATCATAGGCCTCTTTCTGCTTTTGTGTAAACCTTCCACTTCTAAGTACATAGCTCTTTATAGTTCTTCTGTTTTCCATAGAAAAAATCTACATTATTTTTTATAAATATTCAAGCTTTCTGCATAAATTTACATTTTTAATTATTATACTTTGTATAATTTATCCTACACTATTATAGCAACATATTCAACCTATCTCGTAAAAATTCTGTCTTTTGGTCTAGGGTTAACGAATTAAAGCTA
>JAFGXN010000073.1 GCA_016936615.1 Spirochaetales bacterium
AAATCATGGCAGAAGAAAAAGAGACAAAAGACGCAAAGGATGTTGTTGCTGAAAAGGGGTTGATGGATAAATATCTAGAGACTAGAACAATATTGCTTTCCGGAGAGGTAAACAAGGAGCTTGCAGAGAAGGTTATCAAGCAACTTCTGATTTTGGAAGCTGATAATGATCAGCCAATTAACATCTTTATAGATTCGCCAGGCGGAGATGTAGATGCGGGATTTGCGATTTATGACATGATTAGATTTGTGAAGCCTGAAGTTAGATTGATAGGAATGGGGTTAGTTGCTAGTGCTGCAGCCTTGATTCTTCTGGCTGTTCCAAATGAGAGACGTATAGCTCT
The DNA here is from genome assembly GCA_016936615.1 of Spirochaetales bacterium. Classification (GTDB taxonomy): domain Bacteria; phylum Spirochaetota; class Spirochaetia; order JAFGXN01; family JAFGXN01; genus JAFGXN01. The sequence goes on from JAFGXN010000073.1 coordinate 344, forward strand.
ACCTAATTCTCATTATTTGATCCACCAACCATTGTCAGGTATTAGAGGAGTTGCTACAGATATTGAGATCCATGCAAAAGAGTTAGAGAAATTAAGAATTAAATTAAATAAGCTAATATCAAGTGAGACTGGTAAGAGTGTTGAGGCTGTCGAAAAAGACACCGACCGAGATTTTTGGATGTCGGCTGATGAGGCTAAGGCCTACGGATTAGTCAGCAAAATTATAAAGACCAGAGGAGAATTATAACAATGAGGGAAGTTATTGAGGCAAATCTTTCGAAGACTTTCAAGGGTTTGAACAAAGATGATGTTGGAAAGGGTGTTAGCCTATACCAGGGTAAGGTTAGGGATGTCGTTGATCTAGGCGAGAAGCTTATTATCACAACCTCGGATAGAATTTCTGCATTTGATAGAGTTCTTTCTACAATACCTTTTAAAGGTGAAATCTTGAATAAGATGGCTCTCTACTGGTTTGATAAGACTTCAGACATAATTGAGAATCATATTGATAAGAAAGTTAGTGCAAGATCTATCTCTTCGATGAAGTGTAAAGTTCTGCCTGTTGAGGTAATTGTTCGAGGATACTTGACTGGTTCTGCATGGAGAGATTACAAGGCAGGAAATGCTGTCTCTGGCATAACTCTACCTGCAGGAATGAAGGCAGATCAGAAGTTTGAGAAGCCGTTATTGACCCCATCTACAAAGGCTGAACAAGGTGAGCACGATATGCCAATCTCTGGTGAAGAGATTGTTAAGCAAGGACTTGTTGAGGCAAAGCTTTGGAAGCAGGTAGAAGAGGTTGCTATGGCACTGTTTGAGCGAGGCACAAAGCTAGCTGCAGAGCGAGGACTTATTCTAGTTGATACAAAGTATGAGTTTGGACTTAAAGATGGCAGATTAGTACTAGTTGATGAAGTGCATACTCCAGATTCATCAAGATTTTGGTACGCTGACACATATCAAGAGTTGTTTGAGGCTGGAGAGAGTCAGCGAAAAGTTGATAAAGAGTTCTTGAGAGAGTGGTTGATGGATATCGGATTCATGGGTAATGGAGAGTCTCCAGTAATCCCAGATAATATCCGTGTAGAGGTTGCACAGAAGTATATTCAGGCCTACGAATTGATCACAGGAGAGAAATTCATTCCGGAGAGTTTAGGTCCAGAAGAAGAATTAAAGCTTGTACTATCAAGCATAAAATAACGAAAAACCGGGTTAATCACAGCCCGGTTTTAATTTTGAAAATAGAATAATGTTACAAAAACTTAAATAATTTTAAAGATATTTATTTATTATCTAAAAAAAAGCTTTAAATTTATGTTTATTTCAAAAAATTACAGAAATGTAGGTTTTGTATTAACATTTATTGTGAAAAAAGTTATTATTTAGTTTTTAGTGGGAGAGCTATTATGGATATTTTAAAACATGAACAACAAGTCGAATTCGCAAAGGCTACTTTTGCAAAAGAACTGTCTAGTCAGTTAAATTTAACAAAGGTTTCGTCTCCTCTTTTTGTAGATAAAGAGAGTGGAATTCAGGATAACTTGAATGGTATTGAACGACCAGTAAGTTTTAAAATTCGCGAAGTTGGCGAGCAGCGAACATTTGAGATTGTTCACTCCTTAGCGAAGTGGAAGCGACTTTTTCTTGGACGATACAAGATTCAACCAGGTGTGGGAATCTTGACAGATATGAAGGCTTTGAGGCCAGATGAAGATACCTTGAGAACTAGAATTCATTCAGTCTATGTAGATCAGTGGGATTGGGAAAAGGTAATGGCTGATAGTGAACGAAATGTTGAGTTTTTAATGCAGGAAGTTGAGAAAATTTATACTGCGTTAAAGAATACTGAGAGTGCTATCGAAGCTGAGTATGGAATCCCAGCAATCTTGCCTGCGAAGATTAAATTTGTTCATGCAGATCAGTTGCGTGAGTTGTACCCAGAACTGAATGTTAAGCAGAGAGAGGGAAAGTTTGCTGAGAAGCATGGAGCTTTTTTTATAATAGGAATTGGTGGAAAATTATTAGATGATACAATCCACGATGGACGAGCGCCAGATTATGATGATTGGATAACTCCAGGATTCGACGGCCTTAACGGTCTAAACGGTGATATTGTTGTTTGGAACCCAGTCTTGCAGAAGGCAGTTGAAATATCTTCGATGGGGATTAGGGTTAACGAAGAGGTCTTGCGAAAGCAGCTTGCGATTAGGAAGTGTGAAGAGAGGGCTGAATATCCATGGCACAAGAGTCTTCTTAACGGAGAGTTTCCTCAGACAATTGGCGGGGGGATTGGACAGTCGCGAGTCTGTATGTTTTTGCTAAGAAAAAAACATATCGCGGAGGTTCATATAAGCCAATGGCCAGCTGATGTTGTTGTTGAAGCTGAGGCAGAGGGTGTACATTTCTTAGAATAAAGAATCGCTTAAACTTAAATGAAATTTTAATTATATAGCCTGCAGGACTTGTCTTGTAGGCTTTTTTAGTGTATATTTTTTACAAGTAAATGAGTGTTAAGTCAATCAGTACTTGCATTATATTAAGTAGTTTTGAAAAAAATAAAAAAAGTATTTTTCCAACAGCCTTGTTAGCGACAATATATGTCGTAGCGGTTTGATAGATTCTAGATATCAAATATTAAAAGAGGTTTATCTATGGAAAAAACAAAAGATTTGGAATTGCTTGGAGATTTGTTGGCTCTTTTTGAAGAGAAGGTGCAGAGGGTTGAATCGATTAGAAAAGATTTGGATCAGGCTAGAATTTTTCAATCTAGGTTGGAATATCGGTTCGGTGGAGATGATTCGCTTTCAGGAGATCTCTCGAATCTAGCTGAAACCTCACTGTGTGATTTGCATATCGGGCTGTTAGAACAGATTGAACTTGCAGAGCTTAACGACTTAGAGCGGGTTAAATATCTTATAGAGGGATCTTCATCGATTGTTGGTTGGGAGATCGATGATTATGATGGAATAAGAGCTCAAGTTGAAAAAAGTGGTCAAATGTGCGAAAGTTGTTGTTAAGCAAGAGCACTTATTATAGAAAGTAGGTATAATACGTTATATCTATTGTAAATTAAAAAAAATGAGAGGTTGTATGACAAAGACTGAGGCTATTTTCCTGTACAGGGAGAGATTGTTCAAGGATAGAAGGATTAAGGTTGAAGATGCTATGACTTTGACAGAGCGAGATCGTCGATCTGTTGAGAGATATAATAAAGAGATTGAAGATAAATTTGATTGTAAAATAAAGTGCAAAGAGGGATATTTCTGCTTCGAGCCTAACTCTCCTGATTTCGATTATAGTGTCAAGAAATATTCGGAGGGGCAGGTCATTAAGCTGCTAGATGCTTTGAGTATAGAGCCTTTATTCAGAAATATAAAGATTGAGACTGTCCTTGAGCTTATAGAAAATAATTCTATTGTGAACTTCGAGTTAAACAGATTTGAGAGTGGCGATAATGCGAATAAGGAGCTGGAAATAATCTTTGATGCTGTTAAAAAACGTCGAAAGTTATCAATGATTCATAAGGGCAAATTTGTTGAGGCTGTCGAGCCACAGAAGATTTTTACTAAGAATGGAATATGGTATTTTCTTGGGAAAAAGGAGAACAATCTTAAGATCTATAGAATTAGCTGCGTCGATAGGCCGAAGATATTATCGGAGTCGTTTGAGTATGATGAGGCTGCAGATAAGATGCTTAAGTCAAACGATTCAATCTGGATGAGCAGTGACGATAAGATGATTGTTGCGAAGGTTAGAGTTGATAAGGAGGTTCGTGAGTATTTTTTCAAGCGAAATATCCTGCCGAATCAGTCGTATAATGACGAGCGAACCCCAGATGGCGACCCTATCTTTGTCTCGGAGATTGGCCATCACATGGCGTTGCTGCCTATCGTCAAGCAGTGGATTCCCCACCTCGAGATACTTGAGCCGCAGGAGTTGCGGGAACAGCTGTATCAGGATTTGAATACGTATATAGATAAAAAATAAAACAGAGAGTCCTGCCAGCGTCGGTGGGGCTTTTTGTTTGGATAGGGAGGAGAGCTGTTGATTTTGGAGATTTTTTCTGATAGATTAAGATATCAATATTTGAGATGTGAGGGTTTTTGTGAGGAATAAATATTTTTTGATATCCTCTTTTCTTTTTCATAGGCTGTTTAGTGGTGTTTGCAATGTTTGTTGATTATTCTTTGTTTTATCAGATTTTATATGTTTTTGTTGTTTTTTTTTCTGGAGTCGGGGTTTTTTACTATGACGTGAGGTATATGAGGATTCCAAATTGGGTGAATGGTCTGCTTTTTTGTGCAGGATTGTTACTTTTTCTTGTCTTTCAGTATGTTTTTTACAGTTATTATTTATTATCTTTTTTGTATTCTCTGGTATTTGTTATCTTGATTAAGTCTTTTGTAAAAGATAAATTAGGAGGGGGAGATGTGAAGTATTTAATTGCTTCTTCCTTTGGTGGGCTTTTTGTTTTTAACTACATGGTGTTGATTGCTTCATTTTTGGCTCTTGTTTATTGCGGGATTAGGGGGTTTGGTAAAATGAAGAATAAAGCTTTTCCATTTGGTCCTTTTTTGTGTGTTGGACATTTAATTTCTAGTTGTTTAGTCTTTTTTTTGTGAGGGGTTATGAGGGTTAAGAGGTTTTTTTGTGTTTTGTTCTTGTTGGTTGCTTTTGGTGGGTTTTCATTTGAGATTGCTGAAATGGAGTTTAAAAACCAAGAAATCAAGGATATTTTGCTAATTTTAGGGCAGAAGGCTAATATTTCCATTATTCCAGATGATACAGTTACTGGTGTTGCTAGTTTTTACTTTTCAAAAATGGATATTGATCTTGCTCTTGAATTATTTCTTGCTGCTAACAATTTGTTTATGAAGAAAGAGAATAATGTCTATTATGTCTCTCGAATAAAAATTGATTATGATAGTGATAAAGATTTGGTTTCTATTCGTGCCGAAGATGTATATATTAGAACTCTTATTGATTTTGTTTCTCGTAATGCTACTAAGACTATTCTTTATGATGCATTGCCTAATGAAAAAATTAGTATTCATATAAATGATATCACTGTGAAGAGAGTTCTTGAGATTGTTGTGGATAGGTATTCTTCGCGATATAATCTGAAAGCTGAGAATGATTACTTCTATATAAAGCTTATTCCTGATTCTAATTCTCCTTCTGGGGGAGGCAAACCTGCTTTAGTTACTGATATTGTCCAAGGGCAAAATGGGTTATTTTCCATAGAATCTAAGAGGATTAGGTTGAGAGACGCTATTCGAACTCTATTTTCAATGTCTGAGTTTGAGTATATGTTCTTAACTAGTCAGGATCCGAACCTAGAGGATTTATATTTTAAAGATAGAACTTTTGAGCAGATGCTTTATATTCTGATGGAAGCTTCGAGGTGTGAGTCATTGAATGTTGATGGATTGTACTATATTACTGATCTATCAAATAAGTCGATTGAGACAAAGTATTATACCTCTGTTAAGATTCTTTTGACAAACCTGAATGTTAGGGAGCTTCCAAATCTTATGCCTTCCGGGATGTTATCTCAAAAAAACTATAAAATAGATCAAAATTCTAATAGCATTATTTTATTTGGTTCTATCGATGAGGTTGCTGCACTTCAAAAGATTATTCTTGATCTAGATGTATGTGATGAGGATTTGCAGTATCGACGTATAGATTTGAATTTTATCCCTGTTAAGCAGATAAAGAGTTATTTGCAGAAGGAATTCTCATATATTGAACCTATTATAATAGAAAATACTAATAGTTTTGTCTTTAAGGCTAGCGAAGAGAGTTATAAGGCTTTGTCTTTGTATATTTCTGTTATTGATAGAAGTCAGCCTGGTGTTCCGATTACTTTAAAGTATATCAAGTCGGAGGATTTGGTTAAGCAATTACCGCCATCTGTTCAAAAAGAGGATGTTATTGTCACAAAGGACCCATCTATCATATTCTTTACCGGATCTGAGGCTAAGCTTAGGGCTTTTCAAAAGGATCTTGAGATTATTGATAGACCTGTTCCTCAGATTAGATATGATGTGTTGATTCTTCAGTATGATGATACGAAAAAATCAAATTGGGGCATGAGTTTTGATTTTGAGCCATTAACAGAGAAGGTTGCTGAGAATGGTTATTCTTTTACTGGTGGTCTTGGTAATAAAGGAAATATGTTTGACTTTAATTTTGATGTTGTTTCGATCTTAGGACATTCTTTTGCATCAAGTTTGCAGGCTAATATTGATGATTCAAGTGCTTCGGTTGTTGCTGATACCACGCTGAATTCTTTGTCTGGAGAGAAGGTTAGTTTTAATAATACTCAGACTGCGCGATATCGGGACTTGGAAAAAGATCCTGATACTGGAGTTACTTCGCGAACTGGTATTACTCGTGAGATTAAGACTGGTCTCATGATTGATATCGAAGGGTGGGTCTCTGGTAATGATATGATTACTATGAAGATTAGTACTAATGTGTCAAAGCAGGGTGCAGCTAGTGGTGATAATCTTCCTCCTACGTTTGAGCGAAAAGTTACAACTAGTGTAAGGACAGCTTCTGGTCGTCCTATAATCGTTTCGGGATTGAAGCAAGCATCTTACTCTTCGGATAGTTCGAAGATTCCATTTCTTGGAGATATTCCTATTATTGGTATTCCTTTTAGTCGGATGTCTAAGGATATCTATATTACTGAGATGGTTATCTATATTGTTCCGCATGTAGAATATCCTGAATATGTGGAGTATGATAACGAGTTCAAGATTGAACAGATATATAGAAGTTTAGTTAAATGATGGAATTGAAAGAAGTTCTAATAGAAGATTTTTTACCTCTGCCAGAATCTCAGTATGATTTTAAGTTTATAGAGTTTAATCGGGTTCTTAAATTAGTAGAATCAGATGAGCTTCTGCTAATTGGAGTATGTGATCCTGAAAATCACTCTTTGCTTAGCCGGTTGCAACAGTTTCATGATGTGCCAGTTGAGTTCTGTCTAATATCTGAGAGTGATCTCCACTTGTATCTTTCGAGGAGTCTTGGGATTGGAGATGCTAGTGGTGCAGATGATGATAAGGAGTCTCCTGAGTTCTCGCTTGACAAGATTGCTAATGATGCGCCAGTTGTAAATTTTGTAAATAGTATTCTTCTTGATGCGGTTCGCCGAGGCGCTTCTGATATTCACTTTGAGTCTTTTTCTGACAAGATGATGGTTCGCTTTCGAATAGATGGTATTCTTATAAATATTAATACCTTATCGGCGGATAGGTTCCCTGCTGTCTCAGCTAGGGTTAAGATTATGGCTGATTTGAATATTATGGAGAGGAGAAAGCCTCAAGATGGTAGAATTTCTGTCTCATTAGGTGGTCAGGTTCTGGATCTCCGTGTCTCTACAATTCCTATTGCTAGGGGAGAGTCTATTGTTCTTAGGTTATTTAACAAATCTGATGCTCCGCAGCAGCTTACTGATCTTGGTCTGAGTGAAGACTCCTCTTTGTTGATTGATTCTATTTGTCGAAGCCCTAATGGATTGTTCCTAGTGACTGGTCCTACAGGAAGTGGAAAGACTACGACGCTTGGTGCAATTCTTAGGAAAATCAATTCTGCGGAGAAGAAGATTATCACGGTCGAAGATCCAATAGAGAATGAGATTCCTGGAATATCTCAGATTCAGACTAATGAGAAGATTGGTATTACTTTTGCAGATATCTTGCGACGGATTCTACGTCAAGACCCTGATATTATCATGATTGGGGAGATTCGCGATAGCGAAACTGCTGAGATGGCGGTAAAGGCGGCTTTGACTGGTCACTTTGTCATATCAACTTTACATACAAATGATTCCACAGCATCTGTTCAGCGGTTGTTGAATATGGGAGTAGAGCCTTTCTTGTTGGCGGCTGTTCTTAGGGGTGTTGTTGCTCAACGACTTGTTAGAAAATTGTGTAGCGTGTGTAAGGTCAAGGCAGAGCCAGAGAAACATGTTCTGCGGATGCTGGCCTCTTTTGGGCTTGATGTTAAGGAGTATTACAGACCTTGTGGGTGTAAAAATTGTAATAATACTGGATACAAGGGCCGAATTGCTATAATCGAAGGCTTTGATTCTGATTCTAGTTTGGAGGAGTTGATTTCTTCGTCAGCTACAACTGGTGATTTGTTGAAATATTTAAAGGATGGGAGAGGTTTTCAGCCTTTGCTGTATGATGGATGTCTGAAGATATCTGAAGGATTGACTACTATTGAAGAAGTCTTGAGGGTAGTTTGATGAAGAGTTATGAGTGTTCTGTTATATCCCTCTCTGGTGAGAAAAAAACTATTGAACGACAAGCTAATTCAGCTGATGAGGTTGCAAGATTGTTGGAAGCTGAGGGATTCTTCTGTGAGAAGATTAAAGACCTAAGTAGTGATGGCAAAAAGACAAGGAAAAAGTATGGCTTTGCTACAGTGTTGGAGTTTACTGAGACCTTGTATATGTTTGTTGCTTCTGGAATTTCTATAAATCAATCATTTGAATTGATGAAGACGCTTTTCAAGAAATCAAAGACTGGTGGTCTTGTAGATGATATTCTTGAGAAAATTAGACGGGGAGATACTTTCCATTCTGCAATTGAGGCAAATGGCTCTTCTTTTTCTCCTGTCTACAGGGGGTTGATCTCGATTTCTGAGAAGACTGGTCAGTATGAGCGGGTTTTTGAGAGGTTAGTTTTTTTTATGAAAAAAGAGAAAAAACTTAAAGAGCAACTTGTCTCTTCGATGATTTATCCTTTGTTTGTTATGACCTTTGCCATTATTGGGGTCACTCTACTCTCTTTCTTTGTATTTCCTAAGCTGGTTGATGGGATGGTTGGTTTCTCTGGAGAGGTGCCTGCATCGTTGCAGAAGTCTATTAGATTTATGGATAATTTGAAAATTTCGCTTGTCTTTGTTATTGTGTTTGTCATCTTGTTGTCTATTTTTATATCATTGAAAAAGGTTTCTTCTAAGATAAAAAGATTTATGGATGCGCTTCTTTTGAAGATTCCTTTGATAAAGAGTTATTTGATAAATAAGGAGTGTTTGAGCTTTTGTTTTGCTATGGAGTCTTTGACTTCGTGCGGTGTCTCGGTGGAAGATGCCATGGAGGATTCTCTTGAGGTCTTCACTAATCTTGTGTTTAGGGATGCTATTGAAAAGGCTCTTGGTGATGTTCGTAAGGGTTCTGGATTACATGAATCTTTTGCTGACTCAAAGATAATTCCTGATATAATGACTAAGTGGCTTTATATTGGCGAGAAGACTGGTCAGGTAGAGTCTACATTCTTGCAGCTGAGAAATTATTTCAGTGACAAGGTTGATAAGGTTTTGTCTAGGGTTGTGTCGTTGGCTGAGCCAGTGTTGATTATGCTAACAGGTATGTTTGTGTTGTTGATTGCGGTTAAGATTGTTCTTCCGCTGTTTTCGATGTATAGGTGATTTATGGAGATTATGAGTTTTTCAGAGATTAAGATGTTGAGTGACCTTGAGTTGGCAAAAAAGGAGGTTGTCCTAAGTGGTAGTGACTTTTATTTTGTTGAGCTTCCTTGTGTAAATGTGACAAATCTTGACGCTTTTCTTAAATTTCGCCTGAAATCAATGTTTCCAGGTGATTTGGACAACTTCTCTGTTGTCTCACGGGTTATCCATTCTAAAGGAAGGGTGCTTGTTCATGTTCTTAGGAAAGAGTGTTATGATTATCTTGTGAGTAAAAAGAACAAGGTTACAACCTTGCCGTTAGTTCTTTATTTTGGATATAGTCAGGGGTTTTCTGAATCTGTATATTATACAGGAAAAGGATATGAGAGTTTTACTGTAGAAGATGGGGTTGTTCATCATTATTTTTCAAAAAAGATTAAGACTCAGGCAGAGGATATTACTGATACAATTATTGCACGAAAGAGGTATAGCTCGAAGATGGGGCTTTTTGCTAAAGGGGTGAATTTAAAGTTTATTTATACCTCGGTTGGAGTTGCGTTTGGGGTGTTGAATCTCTTTCTAGCTTGTATGATTTTTCTTGGATATTCTCAGAAGCTTAGAGATTATGAGGCACTTCTTCTTAATAAAATAAATCTTAGACAGAGATATTTGATTGAGGTCGGGGATTCTGAACGAACTTATACTGAGTTGTTGGGAAGGGCTTCTGCAATCAAAGATGCTTTAGGGGTTGATACTTATGGATTTCTTAGTCAGTTGAGTCTTATTCTTGGACGTGATGCGACTGTGTACCAATTTTCACTACAAAATAATGATTTTACGATATTCGTAGAGAGTACAAACCCTCTTGGTAAGGCTAATAGGCTTAATGCGGATAAAAGATTTGCAGATGTTGTTATTTCTGATATTAAGCCTATTGAAAACAGTAATAAAAGTCGGTATAAAATTAGTGGGAAAGTATTATGAAAAAGATAAACTTAACAAAGCGGGAAAAGATTCTATTAATTATTTGCGGCATCATTGCTATAGTTTGTCTTGTCGTTGTTGTTGTGTTTTTTGCATCTATGAGTTTGTCTGAGGTTAAGGGACGAATAGCAGAACTTGAAAAAGAGTATTTGGAGTTAGAGAGAAAGGTTGCTGTAAATGCTTATTATAAAGATAGTATTTCTGAGCTTGGGGAATTTGTTAATCAGAATAAAGGAAAATTTTATCCAAAGACAACAGATAGTTTTGAGTTTGGACAGGAGATTCTTAGTGCATTGAAGAGGTTTGGATTTGATGTTCTAACATATCGTTCGGTCGATAGTCGGGGGGGTATTAGTTATACTGAGTTCTCAGTTGAGGGCGGTATATCTTCGTTTGTCTCTTTGATGAGCTTTTTTAGTAACTCTCCTAAGATGATAGATGTTCCTTTTATAAATTATCGAATGCTTGAGGGTAATCGGTGTAAGGTGGTGTTCCGTGCGGGATTTAAGGCAATTGATTAAAAAGAAAAATCTGGTGTTTGTTATTCCTCTTTTGACTGTGGTGCTTGGTTTTACTTTCTTAATTGTAAATAGTGGATTTAAGAGCCTTCCATCCTTAGATAAGGTTGCTCCTGTTAATTTGGAGGAGTTTGAAGGGCTTGGGGATAAGTTTCAGTCTGTATCTGTCTCGAAGTATGAGGTTGTTAGGTTGTTGACCTATCCAGTTGTAACTTCGCCGGTTCAAGAGCCTGAGATTGTTGAAGCTCCTAAGGAGATTCAGATAGGGTTTGATAAGAGTTATAAATATACTGGTTACATGAAATATGAAGGTATTGATAGATATTATTTTAAGATAAATAATAGGATTTTGTCATGGTCTGTTGGAGAGATTGTTGATGGAGTCGAGTTGATTGAAATTGCTGATTTGAAATTTGTTTTTAAGCAAGGGGAGAGGGTTTTTTATGTTCAGAAATAGAGTGTTGCTTGTTGCAATTATGGTAGCAGTGATGTTAGTCTCGTGTCAGTCAAAGACGTTAAGTCCTTTTGAATCCGCAGGATTGCGAGGAATGATTTATGATGCTGATAATAAGCCAAATCCATCGGTTAAGATTACTGTATCGCGGCTTGAGAGTGAAACCTTGGATTTTAAGAAGCCGAGAGTGGGGGTTATTCCAAAGATTGAGTATAAGGAAATTTCTGTCTTTTCTGATTTTGAGGGGCGATTTCTTTTTCCTGATATGGCGCCAGGTTTGTACAAGGTTGTAGTGGCTAAGCCTGATTATGAGGGGATAGAGTTTGAGTTTGAGTTTATGTCTCGAACTCAGTTTATTTATCTGAATATTTTGTCATTTAATCAACTTGTGCGAAAGGCTAAGGAAGTCCTTGCTGAGGATAAGTTTAAAGATGCCGAATTCTATCTGAAGCGAGCTGAGTCGATTAGGCAGGATGATGATGTTCTGCAGTATATTCGGGCGGTCAGTTTATATCGTCAGAAAGAAGATGAAAAGGCTCTAGAAGTTTTGGCAGCAATGCTTAGAAGAAATGATTATACATTTGTTCATTTGCTTATGGCTGATATCTATGAGTATAGGCTTTATGATGTGAAGAAGGCTTTGTATCATCTTTCTGTGTTCTTGAAATATAGGGGTGATCTTGATATTGAGGTGAGATATAATAACTTAAAAGGAGAGATAAATGAAGAAAATAGTAAGAAAAATTAAGGCTTTTTTGGTTAATGAAGAGGGGTTGTCATTTGTAGAGGTTATTACAGTAGTATTTATTATTGCACTTATTTCTGGTTCTGCTGGATTTATTGCATCTAGGTACATGGCTGATGCAAGGGTCTCGAGAGCAAAGAATGATATTCAGATGCTTGATATGGCATTGAATACTTATTATCTTGATAATGGGTTTTATCCTTCGGAACAACAGGGCTTGAGTGCTTTATTTGAAAAACCTTCAGGAAGTCCTGAGCCTACAAAGTGGAAAGGTCCTTATTTGAATCGTCAGATCTTGAAAGATCCTTGGGGTACTGAATATGTGTATAGGAATCCAGGAGAAGGAAACCGTGAATATGGTATAGCTTCATATGGGGCTGATAAGTCTGAAGGTGGTGATGGTGAAAAAGCAGATATTAAGTCATGGGAAGAGTGGCAGTAGCTTAGGCAATGATTCTGGCAGGCTGTTAGTTGATGCAGTTGTGGTTATTTTTCTTATGGCGGTGTTATTCTCTGGGCTTATCGGCTTTTATTATCAGATAAGTAGGAATTATGTATCAAAAAAAGAGATGCTGAGGGAGATTGTTGTCTCTTCTCAGTGGGTGGATGAGTATGAAAGAGAAGAATGATAGAGGGTTTAGTTTTGTTGAGGTAATGATGTATCTGCTTATCTACTCGACTTTGGCAGTCTCGATGATTGGGTTTGCTTCGTTTATTACGAGGGATTTCTCAGTGAAGCAGAAACAGGTCGATGACTTGAACCAGGCTTTTTTTACTCTATCTGTATTAGATAAATTTCAAAAAAGATTCGATCCTCCGCTGTGGGCTAAGAATCCTTGCTATCAAGAAGATGCAAGGATTTTTTTTGCATATATTGATGGGGAGAGGGAGTCTCTGCTTGAGATTGTGCAGGAGGATGATTCTTACTTGTTTGTCCACGGGGACAATCAGATAAGGGTTAGCAAGAGGGATGATTATCAGTTTGAGCTGATAGAGGAAGAGGGTAGGATCTATTTGAAGTTTAGCTTTGAGTTGGATGGAGAGGCCTTTGAGTATTATTGCTTTGAGTGGGAGAGTTTGAGTTATGTTGAAGAGTGATAGGGGTAATGCGAGTGCTCAGGTTATTGTGGTCTGCCTGGTTGTGGGGCTTCTTTTTTCTTTGTTGGCTTTGAAGCTGCTCTCTTTTGATTACAGATATTTGGCGCTGGAACATGAGCAGAAGAGAGAGCTTGTCTTCTATGCTGATGATATTCTCGATATATTTAACCGTGCCACCGATGAGAAAGTCGATTCCCAGTTCAGTGGATTCTTTGCTGAGGTTGAGGCGTATGCGAGTCTGAAGGATGAGATTGTTGAGATTAAGGTTGCGGATGTCTCTAGCAGGTTGAATCCGAACTTCTGTCGGACTTCGCTGTTTGAGAAGAGTGATATGGGGCAGTGGTTTGTGTCGCAGGATAAGATTCAGGAGTTTAAGGATTTGAGGGCGAAGCGGTTGCCGTCGGAGGATGTCGAGGTCTATCGGGAGTTCTTCAAGGAAGAGGTCTATGATTTGTATTTCTCGCCGTATACTTTTGTGAACTTTAATGTGGCGTATGCGGATGAGCTGGCGAAGCTGATTGAGTATCGGACGCAGGGGCGGATGGGGTATGATGCGGCGTTGGGGTCGGTGAATTCGTTGATTGAGCAGCTGAAGCTGCTGGATTATGAGGGGCTTAAGGGGTTCTTCGGGGCGGAGTTTGAGGCGGTCTATCCGGTTATAAATGTGCAGCCGTTGCTGAATGTGAACTTCGTAGATGAGGAGTTGCTGAAGAAGATTCTGAGTTATCCGTTCGGGGGCAAGGAGATTCTTAATTTCGGGGCGATTGCGCAGACGATTGTGAATGCGAGGGAGTCGCGGGCTATTGATATGGAGTATTTGCGGGGGGTGGTCTCTGCCGGAGATGAGAGTTTGCGGGTCTATGAGTATCTCGGGGTGAATACTTGGGTGTGGGAGATTGAGATTTGCTTTGTTGATGAGCGGGTGGAGAGATTCTACGTTTTGAAAGTTTTGAGTGTAAATGGTGAAGATGAATTTTGTTATAAGTTAAAAAAATAACAAAAATAGATTAAAAGTGTTAAAAATTTCTTAATAATCAAAAAAGTTACTTGACTCCTGAATTTCTTTTATGGTATAAATGGTCAAAATATAAAATTAGGATAATTCTATGAAAAAGATTATTTTGTGTGTTGTGCTGGGGTTGTTGCTTGCTGGGTGTCCTGAGAAACCGCGAGAAGTCGAGTTAAAAAAAATAGCTGATTTGGTTATAAGTAAGGAGAGTTCCTCTGTTAAATTAAGTTGGTCTGCAGTCGCTAAAGCTCAGAAATATAAAGTCTACAGGTCTTCTGACGATTCTGGATTTTCTGAGATCCTCGAGACAGGTGATTTGACAGTTTCTGATTCTTCTATGGCTTTGGGAATTCCTGTTAGATATTATGTCTGCTCTGTCTATGATTCTAAGATTTCAGAATCAAGCAATATTGTTGAAGTTGTTTTTAGTCTCGAAGATTATGTTATCTCGAAGGTAGATTTTTCTAATGATTCCGATTCTAACACGACTCTTCTGAAATGGGATATCTTGGATTTTGCAGAAGGTTATCAAGTTTATAAAAAAATCATAAAAAGTGATGGGAGTTCTTCGTTCAGTAAAGTCTCAGAGACAACTTTGAATTATTTTTCAGATAATAACTTAAAAGAGGAATTTGTCGCTTATAAAATTTATTGGAAACGTAATGGGATTGTCTATGGCGAAGAAAATACGAAGGAATTTTACACCTGTATTCTCCCTGTTAATGATATTTATGAAGATAATTCTCAGTATTCAAATATTCCCAATACCCTATTTATCGAGGATGATAAAGAGGTTGAGGCTGTTCTTTATTATCAGAAAATCGGAGAAGCAGAGTTTGAAGATGTTGACTGGTATAAGTTTAATTTATCTAAAAATTATTATTTGTTGAAGATTTCTCTTTCTTCAGAATTCCCTGTTCATGGCTGTTATGTTGATGTCTATGTTGATATTAATAGTGACGGTGTGCCGGAGAATTCGGCTAGTGAGCGCTTGTATTTAAGTGGGAAACAGCTTTTTAGGGGAATGAATGATGAGATTTCAATCTACGAGACAGATTTTGGTTTAAATGAAAATGTAGATGTGTATTTAAAATTTTACAATTCTCAGAAGAATGTAAATTATTTTGGTTCTTATGAAATAAATATTCAAAATTATATAGATTAACTAAAAAAAGGAAAGAGGTAATATGTTTTATCAAAAAATGAAGGTTATTGTTTTAATGTTTTTTATGGTTTGTTCGGCTAATGTTTTTTCCGCTGATACAAAGGTTGTGAGCGTTACCCGAGATGGGTCTGGTTCTGTCAAGGAAGGCGAGTTTGTCGAGTATAAAATTCAAGTAGCTGACTTAGTAAATTTTCATACTATTTTCTTTGACTTGCAGTATGATGCAGATCTGTTAGAGTTTAATTCCTTTAAGGATCAATCGGCTTCTCTGAAAATATTGAATAATGAAAGTGAAGGAAAGTTTCTGTATGCTGTCAGGGAAGATAGAGGTAAAATCGTTGTTTCTTTTTCTCTGCTTGGGAAAGAGACGCTTACTGTTGAGGGGACTGTAACAATCGCTACAGTTCGTTTTAAGGTTCGACGACCGCTTATTTCTAAGGATTCTTTTGTTCTTTCTTTTGATGAAAAAGGTGTGTGGAATACTACTACTGAGCTAGAAGGCGTTACCTGGACTAATTCTGTTGCCACAAAAATACTAAAGACTGAAAATTCTGATTTTATAAATATTGTTTCTCCTCTTGGGAAAATTCAATATTTAGATGATATTGATATTCTTCCAATTCAGCTGGTATTTTCAAAGGGATCAGGTTATAAATATGAGATTTCTTTAAATGATACAGTTGCTTATTTTGCTCAAGGTTCTGAGAATGTTTCTAAAATTAGTAATTCAAGTGGTTATGCAGTTATATCTTCTCCTCTAATGACTTTGGTGAACGGTTCGCTGGTTTCTCTTGATATGAATGTTGGACAGAATGTGCTCTCTGTTAAGTTGTTTGATTATGAAGATAAGGAAATAGTAAGTAATCAGGTTTATCTATATAAGGTTGATGAGAAGACAAAGATAAAGTTAATTGCACCTAGGGATCATCAGATTGTTTCTGATTCTATTATCAGGGTAGAGGTTCTTGCTCAAGCAAATTCTTTGGCTGATGTTAATGTTAATGGCAAGGTCGCGGATGATATGGTCTCTGGTGATAATGGATTTAACCGGTTCTTTTTCAATGTTGCATTAAAAAAAGGGTTTAATGAAATTGTAGCTCAGTTGAAGTTTTCTTTGGAAGGCAATGAAGTTATAGCATCTGATAGCATTAGCGTCTATTGTGAAAGTGATTCTTCTGTTTTTAATATTGTTAGGCCGTTTGCTGATTCTGTTATTAAAACTCAGTCATTTGTTAAAGATAATTCTTCTAATTTTGAAATAGTTGGAGAGATAAATTCGAGATATATTGAGGGTAAGTCAGGGTTCTTTGGTATTGGTGCACAGGATAATGTTGTCAGTGTGTCAGCTGTATATGAATCTGACTATGGTGTTGTAATTGATTTGTTGGATACAGATAATAATCCAGATAATGTTGATTATGTTATTGCAGATATTACAAAGGCTTCTGATCCTTTTGTTGGATCTAAATACCAATTTAAGGTCTCAACAAGAATTAAAGATCCTTCACGTCTCTCTAATGGTCGAATTGTTATTACTGCTTATAAAAATTATAAAGATGGGAAGTATGATGCAAAGGCAGAGCGGGTTGTCTATGTTTCAGATAGTCCTTTGAAGATTGAGTTGAGTCAGCCAAATGTCTTTCAAGATGAGCTTTATAATTCAAAAGATGTATTTAAGAGCTTTAATGCCAATCTTGATCCGTTCTCTGTCAGCGATGTTGAGTTCAAAGATGGTTCGTTGATATTGAAGAAGGATAACACCGCTGTTGCTGATATAGACTATTTCAGTGACCCAGAAAATAAGGTTGTCTCTGTTGTTACAACTCCGGATGGGACAAATTATATTATTGGAAATAATACTTCCGCTAAGACATTATTTATCTTAAAGCAGAATGAGGTTTCTGGTTGGGATGTTGTTCTGGATCGTAAAGATATTTCTGGGATTTATGTCTATTCAGCTGTAGTTGGTAGTCGGCTTGGTGATAATAGAATTCTTCTTGGCTGTTCTAATCTGTACAATGCAGATAAGTCAGGTCTATATATTTATGATGGAAATGTTAATCAGGTTTACAATGTTCGTCTTGGGGCTACTGTATACAGAAATATCGAATTTGTAGATATTTCTGGAAGTTCTGTTTCCTTATTTGGAAGTTATTTTTCTCATCTTTTGAAGTTCAGTTTAAATGATTTAGTTAAGGCTGATTCAGCTGATTTCTTTACTGTTGGACTAGTTGAGAACAATATTTCTGCACCTGTTTATGATAAAATCGATAATTGCTGGTTTGTTGATGATTCTAAGCTTGTTATTGTTAAGAAGAGTAAAAATCTGGATTTTTATCGATTATCCTCAGATGGTCAATCTTATAATCTTGAGAAATCTATTGTTGAGAAAGCAAATGAATCTTATAAGGTTGTAGTTGGTGATTACTCTACTGGCGAGTATATTGCAATATTGGTTTATGGATTTGAAGATGGTCGGGTTGAGACTTTCATGTATAATAAGGTCAACTCTAATCTCGGGTTGATTTCAAGTTCTATCTCTGCTGAGAGTTTGCGAAAGAAAGTTGACGGAATTTCTCT
>JAFGXN010000007.1 GCA_016936615.1 Spirochaetales bacterium
CCCCAACTATTTTTATTAATACATCTTAGTTTAATACTAGTGAATAATATTTTCAAGATTTTTATTTACTTTTTACTAGCTTTCACAATCTTAGCTCGATTAACTTCCTTCGAAGAGAGTCTAACGCCGGAAGCCTTAACACCTTTTATCAGATAATCTTTCGAAGCAAAGGATTCTTCAAGGACTTTCAATCTTGGTTTTTTCTTGTAAAATACTTGAATGTCTACATTTTCCGATAGAGTGAAACCAAGAAGGGTCTCACCTTCCTTCAAGTAATCATACTCTTTCGCAGTTATAAATTTCTCAATCTTGAATTTCTTAATATAAGGATAACCCTCTTTAGCACTCTTGTAAACAGCTGTGAAGACTCTTTTTTCCATTAAGTCCTCATCAACATAGCCACAAAATACAAGCTTTGCCTCAAAATATTGCTTCTCCGGCGCTTCAATTACCCGATATTTACCATCTGCAGTTACAACTAAGACCTTGTCAAATGGCGATACCTTGAAAAGAGCCTTGCCCGACGCAACAGATTTCCCTAAGAACCCTGTTGTTGAGTCGTAAAGCAAATCAATATCACGCTCCACAACTTCTCGCACATCGACCTGAGTAAATTCAGCAATCTTAGAGACTCGTTTGTAACTAGCAGTATAGCGCTCAACAATTCCATCTAGGAAGGATGTAGCATACTCGACAATGTGAGCAAGATTATAGATTATAAGCTCAATCTCTTTCTTAATTGCAGCAATCTCCTCTCTGAATTTATTTATATCAAAAAGAGATATTCTCCTAATTGGAATTTTCAAAAGATGCTCTACATCCTCATCCGTGATTTCTCTATACAACTCAGCCTTAAATGGTACAAAACCCGCATAGACAGCATCAACAATAGCCTGCTTAGTCTTCATCTTCTCGATGCTCTTATATATTTTTTCCTCGATAAAGATTTGTTCCAAAGTCCTTATATGTAACTTCTCTTCAAGCTTCTTCTTCTTAAATTCAAGCTCACGAGTCAAGACATCTTTTAAGACTCCTGCATGGTTAGCTATAATATCAGAAATTGAAAGGCAGACTGGTACGCCATTTGAGATCAGCAGTGGATTAACACTAATTGAATATTCACAATCAGTGTAGGCATACAAGGCTGCGACAACCTCACTTGCAGCAACACCTCGACTTATTCTTAACTCAATCTCCACCTTATCTGTCGAATAATCACTAATCTTAGAGATCTTTAACTTGCCCTTCTTCGCAGCATTATCTATTGAATTAATCAAAGACTCTGTAGTCATCCCATATGGGATTTCTCGAATAAAAATTCTCTTATCATCTGAGGAGATATCAAACTTAGAACGAACCAGAATTCGACCCTTACCATCATCATACCCAGAGACATCGATATCTCCGCCTGTAAAGAAATCAGGATATATTAATGTTTTCTTTCCATGTAGTGCAAGCTTCATTGCCTCGATTACTTCATTTATGTTGTGAGGTAAAATTTTTGTCGCCATACCAACTGCAATTCCCTCAACTCCATGGATTATCGCTAGGGGTAATTTAGAAGGGAATACAACCGGCTCGAGATTTCGACCATCATAAGACTCTACATACTCGGTAATCTCAGGAGAGAAGAGAATATCTTTAGAAAATTGAAGGATTCGACACTCGATATATCGCGCAGCAGAGGCAGGATCACCAGTGAAGATATTACCAAAGTTTCCCTGTCTGTCTATAAAAAACTCTTTATTTGCCAAATTGACAAGAGCTTCATAGATTGAGGAGTCTCCGTGGGGATGATACTTCATACAGTGACCAACAACGTTAGCAACCTTATGGAACCTTCCATCATCCATCTCAAACAATGAGTGCAGAATTCTTCGCTGAACAGGTTTCAAGCCGTCAAGAATATCAGGAATTGCCCTCTCCTTGATTACATAAGAGGCATATTCCAGGAAATTTTTATTATAAAGATCTTTTACATAAGCCATTAAATCAAATTCTCCATTATATAATTTCTACGAGTAGGTGTATTTTTTCCCATATAAAATTCTAAGGTCTCAGAAACAGTATGCATTGATTTAACATTGACCTTAACAACTCGCATATCATCACCAATAAACTGTCCAAACTCCTTCGGAGAAATCTCTCCAAGACCCTTGAACCGGGTAACCTCTGGCGAAGAGAGCTTCTTCATTGAAGCTTGCTTCTCCTCTTCTGAATAACAGTACATAGTCTCTTTCTTATTCCTTACCCTGAAGATTGGAGTCTCCAGTATATACAAATGCCCAGCTACAACCAAATCCTCAAAATAGTTTAAGAAAAAGGTCATCAATAGATTTCTAATATGAAATCCATCATTATCAGCATCTGTAGCAATTACAATCCTTGAATATCTTAAATCCTCAACTGAATTCTCGATACCAAGAGCTACCATCATGTTGTAGAACTCCTCATTCTTGTACAACTCTGATTTTTTCTTGCCGTGACAGTTAAGAGGCTTTCCTCGTAGCGAGAAGACTGCCTGAAGATTAACGTTCCTACTTGCAACAATCGATCCGGATGCAGATTGTCCCTCAGTCAAGAATATTGTAGACTCCTCGCCCTTTGCAGAGCCATAATGATATTTACAATCCTTTAGATTTGGAATATTTATCGAAACCTTCTTAGACTTCTCTCTCGCCTGCTTCTTTACATCACTCAACTCTTTCCTAAGCTTCTCATTACTCTCAATCTTATGGATAAGAACCTTCGCGATCTCATCATTCTTATGAAGGAAATCTGTAACAGCATCCTTGACCTCTTTTACAATCCAAGGTCGAATATCAGTATTACCTAATTTGTTCTTTGTCTGACTCTCGAAGACAGGATTCTTCAATTTTATTGCTATAGCACCTGCAAAACCTTCTCGCACATCTAATCCAGAGTAGTTTTTTTTGTAAAACTCATTAATTCCCTTTAGATAGCCTTCCCGAAAAGCGCTAAGGTGAGTTCCGCCATCCGAAGTATACTGACCATTAACAAATGAAAAATAAAATTCTCCGTATTTGTTGGTATGAGTAAAGGCAAACTCCAACTTGTCGCCCTTGTGGTAGCCAATCTCATACAAGGTCTCAGACTCTATCTCTTTTTCTAGCAAATCATAAAGACCGTTCTGAGATTTGAAGACTTCACCATTAAAAATCAACTCAAGCCCACTATTTAGACAGGCATAATTCCAACATCGTTGCTGAATAAACTCATGATTAAACTCATAATCTCCAAAAATCTCCTTATCAGGAACAAATTCGACATAAGTACCATCTTTTTCCTTGGGGGCTTTTCCTTTCTTTTTTTCAATCAACTTTCCTTTCTTAAAATAAGCAGAAGAAAACTCGCCATCACGAAATGCAGTCACTCTAAATTCTGAAGACAAGGCATTAACAGCCTTCGTTCCTACACCGTTGAGTCCAACAGAGAATTGAAATACATCATCGTTATATTTTGCACCAGTATTAATCACAGAGACACATTCAACAACCTTACCAAGAGGAATTCCTCGACCAAAGTCACGGATAGCGACCTTGACCCCTTTCACCTCAATGTTGACCTTTTTCCCATGACCCATGATATACTCATCAATAGCATTATCAACAACCTCTTTAAGCAGGATATAAATACCATCATCCTGGTTGTTGCCACTTCCCAAACGGCCAATATACATACCAGATCTCAACCTAATATGCTCTAACGAGCTGAGAGTCTTAATCTTGCTTTCATCATATACAGCTTTCTTTACATCACTCATAAATACCAACTCTTTAAAAAGATTCTATGCGATTATATCCCCTATTGTGAGATTTATGCAAGGTTTAAGTTTGTAAAATTATTTACAAAAATTTAAACTCAATCTAAAATATTAAAATGAAACTGAAGATTAGACACAAGATAGGAATATTCATCTTTTCGAGCTACTTAATATTTACTAGCGTCAGATTGGGACTATTGCTCGGCGCTTTTACTGGATTTGTACACAACGAAGAGAGGAATGTTCCTAGAATAGTAACCGAAGACTATACCTCAATAACCGATTTACCACCGCAGCAAGCTAAAATTTTTATCTTTGCATTAGATGACAGACACTATAATATTGGAAAACCTAACAAAATAAGCTGGAGGATTAAGTCTGATGCTGTTTATGAATTACCCCTTAATAAAAAAACAATCACCAGTCCTATATATAAAGCCTTATACACTTTCCCAGTTCAAAAAGTAAGATCTAACCAAGAAATATTAGATTCTCTCCTGAGTCGAACCTATTTTGGCCATGGCTGTTATGGGATTGACTCTGCGTCCTACTTCTTTTTCAATAAACCTTCCACTGAATTATCTGTAGAAGAGTTCTCTCTGCTATGCCTTCAACTTTCTGCACCTGGAGTCCCAAGTCCTTTTAGCAATAAGGCTTTAGCACAAGAGAGTCTCGAAGAATTCATGAACAGCCTTGTTAATACTCAAATTATTGCGGAACAGGAGATTCTCCTTGACAAGTTCTGGAAAAGCCACGATTTTACAAAAGAGAAATAGCTAGACCCCGGAGAGTCTAGCATATGACAATTAAAAATTTCTGAAAAAGGACATCCCTGAGGAGATTATTTCTAGAGATGCTGCGGCACCATGTGTTCGAAACGAAGAGAATCCATCTAGAATAATTGTCCCGCTAGAATCTTCCACAAACAGGTCTCCTGCAGAAAAGCCCTCAGAAACTATATCAATAGTGGCAACATCAAGATCAGGTAAGGCAAACAAGAGTAGCCCCTGAGATCTAATTTCAAACAATTCCACAGAATTATCCTTTCCCATAATCTTCAATGCTCCTTCATTTTGTACCTGAAAATCTGGAATAACCAAACCTTCATCAAACGACAAGACAGATAGACCAGCGAAACGAAGATCTCTAGTTGAGAGAAGCGCAACTGGAACCTCTAAGAGCATAGATTGAAACTTTGTCTGACCATCTTTCGAGTTTGAGATCTTGACTCTTGATAGACCTGCATCAATGACCTGAAGATATGTAGTGGCTACATCTAATCCTTCAGAATAAGCAAAGACCTTAACCTC
Source organism: Spirochaetales bacterium (assembly GCA_016936615.1). Classification (GTDB taxonomy): domain Bacteria; phylum Spirochaetota; class Spirochaetia; order JAFGXN01; family JAFGXN01; genus JAFGXN01. The sequence goes on from JAFGXN010000007.1 coordinate 5,095, forward strand.
GCGACTATCGCTATCCACAACTTTTACATACCAAACTCCTTCAATATCAAAAGCATTGCACTCTTCCGGTATCTCAAACTCCCTAATTAATGTAAAATTATTAATACTATTATCATAATCCTCAACCATCTCAACTGTTACAAAGGCATCAAGCCCTAACCTCAGCCCCACGATACCTACAACCAGAAAATAGAGGATTGTAAAAACAAACAAACCCCAAAAATAAATATTTCTAACTCCCTTAATCTTCATATCTCACCTCTCTGAAGAAATTCATTGTAATAATTAGCCAACATCTCAGGAGTAATTCCTAAATGTTGCAAATCGTTGAAAAAAGTTTGAAAAACTGAATCTCTCAGCTTCTCAAGCTTTTCCGCCTTAATAATATCTACTGCCCCTGCTTGGACAAAATAACCAACTCCGCGCTTGTTGTAGATAATCCCTCTATCCTGTAACTCATTGTATGACCTCAGGATTGTGTTAGGATTAACCTCGCAGGCCTCTGCAAAATCCCTGATAGATGGAATTCTGTCTTCCTCTTTCCATTGACCTTGCAAGATATTGTTCTCTACAAGTAGATTTAACTGCAAGTAGATTGGTAATGTCGTGTCAAATCGCATTTTTTACCTCTTTTTCCTTAACGCATAGATATGAGAAAACCCATAGACCAACAGGAAAAAGAAAAAAGGCAAAAATCTTTAACATTATAATTACTGTCGTAACCCCACCAGAAAAGAACTGAAGACTATCTGTCTGAAGATTAAAGGTAGCTGGAGAAAGAACCAGGCTAAAGAGCTTCTCAATAAAAAAGTCATTCTTTAAGAAGCTAAAAGCGACTCCTGCTGAAGAGAGACTAAAGAAGAATGTAAACAGAGCAGAAAAACCAACACCGCAAAGTGAGGTAAACAACCAGCTAAGCCGCTTGAAGAATGCTCCACCTGCAAAGTATATCGGATGGATTATCAGATAAGCAAGATAACCATACCAGATTGCTGGATCTAATGGATTAAAAAAGCCATTGTGGCTACCTCTAAGAGCAAGATTAAGCAACTCTACAAGATTGAGAAGTGTAGAAAAAAGAAAAAGCAAAATTAACGGCCAGATAATCAAGGTTGAAATAAGAAGTCCTAAAAATTTCTCAAAATCATTAACTGGCAGAGCAAACCACTGATGAACACTACTCTTTTTGTGCATATAACCAAAGGCTGTTGAAGCATAGATTGAACCACTAATCAGCAACGAAGGAATAAAAAAACCAAGAAGAAAAGAACTTGAAGAAGAGTTATCAAAATTGGAAATAAGGGTCAGGAATCCTGCAACAGCTGACAATACACCAAGCACAACAAGCCATGTCTTTGACTCTTCCCTCATCTCAACTCTGATAAAATAAAATAATCTCTTGAAGCTAAATCGGCTAGAATTATCTTTCATTGACAACCTCCTTGTTGAATCTCTGTTTTCCATATATTATTGTCTTAAAAACCATCTCAAGATCTAAGACCTTTCCATCCTTTCCTGGTCTTCCAGGCATAACAGCAACATATCCAGTAGGATACTGCTCGTGATAGATAATTAAATCCGACTCATCTACACTGTCGAGAGTCTTGACCACGTAGTTATCAGTAATCTCTGAAACATAATCATTAAAGAAAATCCTTCCACCCTCTAAGACGACTAGAGAATCTATCAGCGTCTCAACATCTGCAACCTGGTGGGTTGAGATAACCACAACCTGCTTGTCTGAGATAGATGAAGCCACAGCCTTTCGAAAGACGCTCTTTGATGGAATATCCAATCCATTTGTCGGCTCATCTAGAAAGATGTAGCGAGAATTAGTTGCTAGCCCAAAGCCAATGAAAAACTTCTTCTTCTCACCCATCGACAGTGTCGCTAGATTACGGTCAGTAATAATCCCCATCTCATCTTTCAATCTATCAAATTTTTCCATGCTAAAATTCTTATAGAAACAAGCGTAGAGAGAAATATACTTTTTCCCACTTATGCGAGGGATATAGACATCCTCTGGTTGAAAAAAGATATTTGATAATATCTGAGCACTCCTCGATTTGGTATTAAACCCATCAATCTTGCAGGCGCCTAAATTCGGCCTATTCATCCCTAGTATTAGCTGGATCAGCGAGGTCTTACCTGCTCCGTTGCGACCCAACAATCCATAGACCCGCCCCATCTCAAACTGAAGATTCAGCGCGTCAAATAGCTTTCTATTACCGCGATAAGAAAAATCAACATTACTAACCTCTATCATATACCCTCCTATCAAGTGTCATAGTGACTTAGTACACTACAAATATAAACCTTTCTACGATTTTTTCAAGAGGAAAATAGAGTTATAACAAATTGTTATTTTTCATTATTTTCTTATATAAAAAGCTTTTCAAAGCCATTTTCAGCATATTTCTTTTACTTTTTCATGTTAAATATATAAAAAAATCGAATTTTCACATATTATTATTAATTTTTTAACAATAAATATAAAAAAATAGATCATTTTCACATTTTAAAATGCAATAATCTTGACTTTTATTTTAGATAGGCGTATCTTTTATTTATTATTTACCTTTTTAGGAGTTATTATGAGCACAAAAGGCAAGACAGGTGGAGAAATCTTAGTTGATACGCTATATCAGCAAGGTGTAGAGAAAATTTTTGGCTATCCAGGTGGAGCAGCTATCCCGATTTTCGATGCATTAATTGATTCACCAATAGAATTTATTCTTACTCGACACGAACAAGGTGCGACACACATGGCTGATGGCTATGCTAGAGCAACTGGCAAAGTTGGAGTAACTCTAGTAACATCAGGTCCTGGCGCAACAAATACAATTACTGGAATTATGACTGCTCACATGGACTCTGTCCCTCTTCTTGTAATTTCAGGACAGCAGACAACATGGAACCTCGGGTTAGACACATTTCAGGAAGCTGATGTATCTGGAATGACATACCCAGTAGTCAAACACTCATATCTAGTTAAAGATCCAGCTGAAATCCCTAGAATTGTCAAGGAAGCTATCCATATTGCAACTACTGGCCGACCTGGTCCTGTTGTCATTGATATGCCAAAAGACATATCAGGCTGTGCATTAACAGTTGAGATAGATGATAGCTTTGATATTCCTGGTTACGACAAGAAATATGAGATTAAATCAGAAGAGATAAAGTATGCCGCAGATCTAATCGCAAATTCAGAGAGACCAATAATAATGGTTGGGCAAGGTGCAATTATTTCGAAAGCTGACAAGGCCCTTCTTAATTTTATAGAAAAAATGAAGATCCCGGTTGTTAACACGCTTCTAGGGAAAGGATGTATCTCAGAGACACACGAACTAAATCTTGGAATGCCAGGAATGCATGGAACTGCATATGCAAACAAGGCTCTGATAGAGTGCGACTTAATTATGTCTGTTGGTTCAAGGTGGGATGATAGAATTGCATCAAATATTCCTTCATTCTGCGCTAATGCAGCAAAGATCCATGTAGATATTGACCCTTCAGAGATCAACAAGGTAGTTCAAGTAGATTGCGGAATTGTAGGTGATGCAAAAGAGGTAATAGAAGCTCTAACAACTATTGCAAAACGAGGCAATACAGAAGCATGGCTGAAGCGAATCAAACAATTTCGCAACCAATTCCCACTTTCATACAAGAAAGAAGGCAAGCTAAAGCCTCAACACGTAATTGAAGAGATATACAAATTGACTAATGGCAAGGCTATAGTTACAACAGATGTAGGACAGCATCAGATGTGGGCTGCACAGTTCTACAAGACAGAAAAATCTCGTAAATGGCTCTCAAGCGGTGGAGCAGGAACTATGGGTTTTGGATTTCCAGCTGCGATTGGAGCACAAGTTGCTTGCCCAGACGAGACAGTAATTGCAGTTGTAGGAGATGGCGGCTTTCAGATGACTCTATGCGAACTTTCAACAGCTGTAACAAAGAAGCTACCAATAAAGATTCTTCTAATCAATAACAATTTCCTTGGAATGGTAAGACAGTGGCAACACCTTTTCTACGAAAACAGACTATCTGGCGTTACTCTCGAAGATAACCCTGACTTTGTCAAACTAGCTGAAAGCTACGGATGCAAGGGAATCAGAATCAAGAGAACTGCAGATGTGAGAAGAAAACTACGTGAAGCACTAGATTACAACGATGGACCAGTATTAATTGAAGCAGAGGTAGAACCTGTTGAAAATGTCTATCCGATGATCCCTGCAGGTGCACCAATAACAGAAATGATGCTTGAAGCACCAAAAGGAAAGCTTGAAAAGCCAAAAGGAAGTACTTAATATGGAAAAAAACACAAAACACACAATCAGCCTTTATGTAAAAAACAAACCTGGAGTATTGATAAGAATCTCCCTAGTTTTTGCAAGAAGAGGATACAATATCGACAGCCTTGTTGTCTCTGAATCAAACGATCCTGAATTCTCACGAATGACTATCACAGGAACAGGCGATCCAAAGACTCTAGACCTAATGTTAAAACAGCTTAACAAGCTAGTAGATGTAATCAGTGCAAGAGATATGACTGGAGAGAATGTTATCAGCAAAGAGCTTGCAATGTTCAAAATAACATGTCCACAGGATAACAGGACTGATATATTACAGACAGCAAATGCATTCAATGCGAAGATCCTTGACATTGGAAGCGAAACTGTGACAATACAAATCACTGGCAACAGTGACAAACTAGACAACGCAGCTGCGGTCTTCAAGCCTTTTGGGATTGTAGAGACTGTAAGAACAGGAAAAGTCCTGATAAGTAGAGGAAACCTGAGAACTTAACGCTAAGGGGTAAGCACTGCTTGCCCCTTTTTCATTTTATAAAGAGTGAAAAAAGTGGAATTGTCCCAATAGACAAAAGAGTAGTAAGGAGAACCACCGAGGCAGCATACTCAGGATCCCCTCCGTATGTGCGAGTCATTACTGCTGATGTCGCAGCAGCTGGCATTATCGCCAATATAGCTACAACCCGAAAAAGCCTGAAATCTAACCCCAAGGCTGCGATTATTAACAATGAGATCCCCGGGATAACTAGAACACGAAGAATAGAGACATACCACAAATCCCATTGACGGAAATTTATCTTAGTCTGGTAGAGAGTTGCGCCAACAAGAACCAACATCAACTGAACAGTTGAGGCGCCAAGCTCCGAACATACATCAACAAAAAAGATTGGTATTTTTTTTTCTAATCCAAAAAAAACTGAGGCTAAAGCAAGGACTAAAGCTATCAAAGTAGGACTAAGCATCTTTTTCAAGATTGCTGTGATATGAGACTCCCCAAGAAGGGCGATTCCAATTGTCCACGACGCTAAATAAGAGCCCATATTCAAGACAAAGAGATCTGCAACTGCCTGATCCCCCCATAGCCTTGGAAGCAATATTATAGGAAGAAATCCAAAATTATTCACCGCACAGATATGGCGAAATGTTCTTTTTCTTTCAATTGTAGAAGATGAAGACATCCCAAAGGCAAAGATAAAGCCAAGAATAGCACCACCAGCCATCAACAAGAACCCAGCCACAGGCAAAGGCCATAACTCCAGCAAAGAGTCTCTATCAAGCCCCTTCACAATTGTCGAGAAGATTAACGGAGGATATAAAAAGTTGAAAGAAAAATTCGAAAATCGACTAACATCCTCATTTTTCAAAATTCTCAGACGCGAAGCAAGCGCACCAATACCAAAGAATAAAAAAATCTCAGCTAATCCTTTTACAATAGATTCAACCATACAAACCTTTCAAAAATATAAATAATATGTTAAACTTTCTATAAGAATAACTTTTTTTAATTTTAAAGTATAGTAGGAAAAAATATGAAAATAACAGTATTAGACGGTTTTACACTAAATCCTGGAGATTTAAGCTGGGAAGAGCTAAAGGCTCTAGGCGATGTAACAATCTTTGAGAGAACCCCAGAAGAGCTAACAATTGAGAGAGGACAAGATTCGGAGATCCTGATAACTAATAAGACTGCGATAACAGCAGATATTATCAAGAAACTACCCAAACTAAAATATGTGGGGGTCCTTGCGACAGGATACAATGTAATAGATATTGACGCAACGAGAAAGGCAGGAATAGTAGTCACAAATATTCCAGCATACAGCACCGATTCTGTTGCCCAGATGATTTTTGCTCACATACTTGAGTATTGCAACCGTGTACAGCGACACAGCGATAGTGTCAAGGATGGCAGATGGGAGAGATCTAAAGACTTCTGTTTCCGTGACTACCCATTGATAGAACTTAAAGGCAAAACTCTCGGGATTATTGGTTTTGGTAGCATCGGCAAGCAGACAGCAAAGATTGCAAGTGCCTTTGGAATGAAGATTATAGCGACTGCAAACTCTCCAAAGCAACCACCTGCTGGCGTTGAAGATTTCAAATATTACGAGAATTACGAGGATCTTCTAAAAGAGGCTGATTTCGTAAGCCTTAGCTGCCCATTAACAGAGAAGACAGAGAGGATTATTAACAAGAAGAGCCTGTCGCTAATGAAGAGTACCGCAGTATTGATAAACACTGGAAGAGGAGGTCTTGTCTGCGAAACTGGCCTTGCCGAGGCCTTGAATGTGGGGCAGATTGGTGGGGCATGCCTTGACGTACTATCAACTGAACCACCAGCACCTGACAATCCTCTTTTAAGTGCAAAGAACTGCACGATAACTCCTCATATCGCATGGGCAACAAAAGAGGCTAGAACTAGATGTATGAACATCGCAGTTGAGAATGTAAAAAGATTTATCGAAGGAAATCCTCAAAACGTAGTAAACAACTAATATGAATATAAAAACAGATATAAAAGGCAAGACCCTTTTCAAAAATTTTTTAACCCTCTATATTTACGTGGTAACAATAGTCGCTTTCTTCTGCATAGATAGATTCACATCGATAATTGAATTCTTCTGGAGCGAAGATTTTTCATACTTTGAGAAACTCACGCAGCTAATGATGTTTATGGAGAACAACACCTCGATGAGAGAGCTGTTCAACTCCGAAGAATACAGATTTTTAGCTCAACAAACAATCAACCAATCTATGTTCCTTGCTATAACGATATATTTATCAATATTTTTAATTATCTATACAGTTTTAAGAATATTACAAATTTTAATAGAAAGCTTACAAATAAACGGAATCAATTTTTCTAATACATTAAGTAGCAAAGAGCTTGGGAAAAAAGCTGCACTCTTCTCGTTACTCTTCCCTCTCGGACCGCTATTCATTATACCGCTTGCCTTTGCCCACTGCTACAAACTAACAATCAATAGACTCTCACTAAATGAAGAGCCACTAATTATCAAGCAATCTATTTTCCACCTCTGGTTTATCTTTGTCGCAACAACCTATTTACCTGTCCAGAGCCTTCTTCGAACCATATCATCAGAGACAACTATTCAGAACATCTTAATATCAAGCGTAATCGTAATTGCAGGAGTTCCGATCTTTTTTGCAACATCATATAAGTGGTTACTGACTTTCCAATTTAAAGAGAGAATAATTACCCCCGGATACAAATATTTTGATGCAATTGGCTTCTTTTTCAAACACACCTTAATAACAATTGCAAGCCTTGGAATCTACTATCCAATATTTCTGAGCAAGGGTTATGAGTATCTTGCAGAAAACATGGCAACACAGCCTGAGGGAGAAGAGATATCAATAATTCCTAATTTTAATCACAAAAAAGGCTTGATAATATTCTGGAAATATTTTTTACTTACTTTAGTGACTGCTGGAATAGCATACCCTATTCTGTTAGAAAAAAGATTACACTATATCGCGGAGAGCATATCCTCCGATAGTTAGTTAAGGAGAAAAGAATGAACAAACAACACATTGAGACTAAATGCATACAATCTGGCTATAAACCAAGGAGCGGAGAACCAAGAGTAACTCCGATTGCACAGAGTACTACTTTTTTTTATGAAACTGCTCAAGAGGCAGCAGATCTTTTTGACCTAAAAGCTAACGGACATATGTATTCGAGAATAAGTAACCCAACCGTAGAGGTTCTAGAAAAAAAAGTGGCAGACCTTGAAGGTGGAGTTGGAGCAGTTGCAACCTCTTCCGGACAAGCTGCAAATCTAATCTCTATCCTGAACATAACAAGAGCAGGACAACACATACTAGTCTCTTCTTTCATCTACGGAGGAACATTCTCCCTGATTGACAACACTATAAGGAAGATGGGAATCGATATTAGCTTCTTCAATCCTTCACAAAGCGAAGAAGAGATCCTAAAGCTTGCAAGACCAGAGACACGACTAATCTTTGCCGAGACACTAACAAATCCTGGAACCGATGTCCTCGATATTGAGAAGATAAGCAAGATTGCAAAAGAACTTGATGTACCACTTATTGTAGACAATACCTTCCCAACCCCGATACTCTGCAAACCATTTGAGTTCGGCGCAAATATAGTAACCCACTCTTCAACAAAGTATATGGATGGACATGCCACAAGTGTCGGAGGAGTGATAGTCGATGGCGGAAACTTTAACTGGGAAAATGGAAAATATCCAGAGTTGACAGAAGAAGATAAAAGCTACCACGGAGTAGTCTACACAAAAGATTTTGGAAAAGCAGCCTATGTCACAAAGGCACGAACACAATATATCCGGGATTTTGGCTCATACCTAAGCCCGATGAACGCATTTCTAACAAACAAGGGAATTGAGACCCTTCATCTCCGAATGGAGAGGCACAGTACAAATGCACTATACCTTGCAGAATTTCTTCAGACACACGAGAAGGTCTCATGGGTGAAATATCCTTTTTTGAAGAGCGACACAAACTATGAATTGGCGCAAAAATACCTGAAAGCTGGAAGCGGAGTATTAACATTTGGAGTAAAAGGTGGTCGAAAAGCGGGAATCAAGCTAATGGATGCGCTAGAGCTTGCTGCGATTGTTGTCCATGTCGCAGATGTAAGAACCTGTGTTCTACACCCTGCAAGTATGACACACAGACAACTCTCAGACCAGCAACTCCAAGAAGCTGGAGTCTCAGCGGATCTGATTCGTGTCTCTGTTGGAATCGAGAATATTGAAGATATAATCCAAGACTTTAACCAAGCCTTGAACTCTCTCTAATTCAACATCTCCAAAAGCTTACTTAACGGCTCTTTGCCCATTGAAACAGAAGAGACAAATGCAATCTCTTGATTTGTACCGATTACCATTGCAGAGGTAATCCTCTCTTTATTAACAAAGACCTTGATATATCTATCTTTCTCTTTCAGCGAATAGACCTCGCCCTCATCCTTACTGATATCACCAGTAGAGAACACAGGAATACCTGTAACCTTTAGCTTCGCCATAGGCTTAGTTCCTGAATACTTTAAATCATCTCCGAGAATATTCCCTGCTGCAACATCTGCATGCTGCCACGCTGGCTCTACCTGCCCGTAGACAATGGATCGATGCTCACAACAATCTCCGATAGCATAAACACCTTCAAAATTTGTCTCCATGCGATCATTGACCAAAATTCCGCGATTAACCTCTATCCCACTAGCCTTAGCTAGATCAAGATTCGGCCTAACCCCGGCAGAAACAACAACAATATCAGCATCCAACTGCGTTCCATTTGCAAGAGCGACACCAGAGACTGCCCCATCTCCCAGAATAGACTTAGCCGAAGTCCCAAGATAAAATTTCAAACCTTTCTCTTCGAGAAGTCCCTGCAGAACCTCACCACCATCACGGTCTAACTGTCTCGGCAAGAGATAATCAAACATTTCGACAACCGACACATCACAGCCTCGGGCAAGAAGACTATTTGCAGTCTCAATACCAAGCAATCCTCCGCCAAGAACAACTGCCTTTTTTCCCTCTACTCCTGCTATGTAATCGATTATCCTATTCGAATCATCTAAAGAACGAAGCGCAAAGACCCCGGCAACACCGACATTCTCAATAGGCGGGACAAAACTAGAAGCCCCAACCGCAAGAATAAGATCATCATACCCGTAACTCTTCCCTTGGCTATCAATAACAACCTTAGCCACAGGATCCACCTTCTCAATCCTCACCCCATACTCAACATCAAGATTATCAGCCGAGTAAAAATCCTCTCTCTTCATCAAAAAATCCTCAAATTTTGCTCGACCTGAGAGATGATCTATAAGACGAGGCCTGTGATAAGCTAAATGCGCATCCTCGGTAAAAACTTTAATATTAACATCGTGATCTGGATTCAACAATCTACTAGTAGCTCTAATTCCAGCAGCACCATTTCCAATAATTATAACATTTTTTTTCATAAAAACTCCTTAAACAGTCGTTGACTCTACTCATTATCTCCCGAAGAGTTCAGTAAAGTCAAGTATAGATTCGAATCATCTATCAGAACAGCCCTGACTGGCGCAGCATCTGATTTCGTAATTTTTATAGGGAAAAAATTCAAGATATACCGCCCTTCATCTACATCCAGCAAATCCAATCCCTCCAAAATTATCATATTATTCGCAAACAACAATCTGTGGCCAGGATGGCCAGCCTGCCCGAACTCGACACCGCTAGCATCTATTCCAATCCCAAGACTCCCCCGCTTCGCAAGATAATCTAGTCCTGCTACGCTAACAAACGCAAATTCTTGTGAAAAATTCCTTTCAATTGAATTGACACTCTTAATTATAACAAAATGGTTGAAAGGAATATCTTTTGCTTCGAGATCCTCCAACTCAATCAATCCCTTCTTGCTAGAAAAATCTAAGACGACAGCTGGAACAAAAAATTTTTCCAAATCATAATCCTCAGTAAAGGCACCACCCTCGAGGATATGGGAAGGCGCGTCGATATGTGTTCCGGTATGTAGATTGAAACTCAGAGCTGTCTCCCTGACCCCATTTTGTGGAATAATAGCTGCGACCCCAATCTGTGGTCTCTTCTCCTGCTTATTTTTGTAGACCTGCATGTCAGGTTCTATCAGTGTTGATATATCTATAATTTTCATATGATCTCCTATTATATAATCTCACGCCAGCTACGATTAGAATCTCCGATAAGTCTAGCTGCCGCCTCAGGACCAGGAGTCCCAGCTTGATAGTCGTCAAGACATATTCCACAACCGCAGATCTGACCTACATTGTCGATAAATTTCCACGAACTCTCAATCTCATCCCAGCGTGTGAACAGCTGATGGTTTGCATCAATAGCATCAGAGAGAATCCGCTCATAGGCCTCAACGCCCCGACCAGAGACACTACACGCAGCAGAGTAATCAAGCGAGACTGGAATAACCTGAGAAGATGAGCCTAAGGACTTTGCCCTTAACTGAAGATAAATCCCCTCATCAGGTTGAATCTTTATCACAAGAAGATTAGAGAGATCTTCACTAGGGAAGAGGCTACTACCACTCTCAGAGAATTCAACCACCACATAGGCAAGCCTTTTTCCACACCGTTTTCCAGTTCTTAGAAAAAAAGGAACACCTCTCCACCGCGGCGAATCTACCGTTAATTTGAGAGCAGCAAAGGTCTCTGTAGAACTCTCAGCTCCAACCTTCTCCTCATCAAGATACCCTTTAAGACCTAACTCCTGATTAGCTACATACTGACCAAAGACAATATCTTGATGAGAATCAACTTTTTCCAACTTAATATTCTTTATGACCTCGACCTTTCTATCACGCAGAGACTCTATCTCAAGATCAGAAGGTCTCTCCATCGCAAGTAGAGAGAGTATCTGCAAGAGATGGCTTTGAACCATATCACGCAGAGCCCCAGTTGAGTCATAATAACCACCGCGAGAGCCAATCCCCTCTGTCTCGAAGACTGTAATCTGAATATTATCAATAAATTCGCTATTCCAAATCTTCTCAAAGATAGGATTAGCAAATCTCATGGACAATATATTCTGAACCATCTCCTTTCCAAGATAATGATCAGTTCTGAAAATCTCCTCTTCAGTAAAATACTTTGAAAAAATAGCGTTAAATTCACTTGCCGAAGCAAGATCGTGGCCAAAAGGCTTCTCTAAGACTAATCGCTTTGGATTCTTCAACCTTTCGAAGAAACCAGCACCCGCAAGCCCCTGAGTAATATCTCTGAAGAAATCAGGAGCTGTAGCCATATAAAAAATTAAAGGCAACTCTCCACTCTGCAGCAAAGAATCCGAGAGAAGGCTAGTTGAGAGAGACTGGTAATCTTCTTCCAGCTGAAAATCCATCTTAAAATAAGAGATTCTCTCTGAAAAAGAGATAAATCGGTAATCGCAGACATACCGAGAGTTAGCAGCAACGCTCTGTTGAATAAAATCAACAAAATCCTTATGATCAAACTCTCTACGCCCAACCGCTACAATCTTAAAATCATCCCCTAACTCACCTTGACAATGTAAACTGTATAGCGAAGGCAAGAGCTTTTTTAACGCGAGATCCCCAGTGCTACCAAATAGCACAAAAACAGCAGACTTTTTCATAATTAATCCTTTAGCTTAACAGGGTGGTCTCCGAATTGCTGCCTAAGTGCCGAGACAACCCGCTTGCCAACCCTATCTGAACTCACAGAATCAAACCTAGTAAGCAGAGACTCTGTAAGTACTGGAGCAGAGACCTTCAACCTTAAGGCCTCTTCGACAGTCCACAATCCCTCACCAGAAGAGTCGACATAATCAGAAATAGAAGCAAAATTTTCTTCATCACTAAAGACCTTCTGAGCTAGACTCATCAAATATCCTGCAATTATCGAACCATTATTCCAGACACCTGCAATCTCCTCAAGATTCAAATCATACTCTGTGCGGCTCAATATCTCAAAACCCTCGCCAATTGCCTGCATCATTCCATATTCGATACCATTATGAACCATCTTCACATAGTGGCCAGCACCAGCCTCACCCGCATAGATAAAGCCACCATCTACAGTTATATCTTTTAACATTGGGGCGAGAGTATCAAAGGTCTCCCTATCTCCACCAAACATAACACATGCACCATTTCTCGCACCTGAAGTTCCACCGCTAGTTCCAGCATCTGCAAAACTCACGCCGATAGATTTTAGCTCAGAGTACCTGCGCTTAGTATCCTTATAATTAGAGTTTCCAGCATCTATAACAATGTCTCCCTTTTTCAAAAGAGGTCTTAATTGTGAAAGAATTTCATCCACAGGAGAACCAGAAGGAACCATAACCCAGTATACTGCTGGAGAAGGAAGAGCTTTAGTTAAATCTTCTATAGTTTGATAACCCTCAAAACCCTCACTCATAAGCTGACGACTCTTATCAAAACTTCGATTATATACCAGAACCTCATGCCCTCGATCCTTCAAGTTTCGTGCAATATTCGCACCCATACGACCTAAACCAATAACAGCAAGTTTCATAACTTCCTCCTTTTTTTTATAAAATAATTAAAATACAACCTAGAATCAAGCATATAAAAAACAATATATATGATTTTTTAAAACACAAAAAAAGATTTGATTTGTAACAAAAAGCCTATAATAATTAAGTATGGAGGAAAATCTGAAAAAGTTAAACATTTTTTCCAAGTATAATAGAAAAGTAACAAACTCTGTCTACTTCAAGATTTCAATATCGCTAATTGTTATTATCTCGATAATAACTGGTGTTGAGACATTAATATATTCACAAATTTCTAATACCTTTCTGATTCGAATGGCAAAACGAGAGACAAGAATATCAATAAATTCAATCGAAAAATTCAGTATTAAATACCTTGAAGAGGATAAAATCGATGAACTACAAGATTTCCTGCACAAATTAGCTGAAGATCCCATACTTAATTCAATCAGAATATACAAAGAAGATTCAGAGATTATCGCCTCCTCAGAGAGTGGTGAACGAGGGATAACAACAATAAATAATACTATTAGAAATATTGCAAAAAACAAAAGCGACATAATATTCTACGAGGATTCAGAGAATTTAAAGTTTTCTGCATATAAGAAATTTTTCTTTAAAGAAAAAAACAACACTACACTAGCAATCCTAAGATATGAACCAAATATGGAACTTTTTTCCCAAAATTATAACTACCTTTTATATATAAATACAATATTCAGCATTGCAACCCTGATATTTATTGCTCTTGCATTGATTTCAGTTAGCTATTTTTGGGTAACAAAGCCTATCAATCAATTAAGAGTTGCTACCGAGGCAGTATCAATTGGTGATTTTAATATAAAATTAGAGAACTCTTACCCTTCAGAGATATCGTACCTCTTCGATGCATTTAAAAGCATGACCAAATCACGATTTATAATAGAACAACAGCTAAAGCACAAGATTAAGTTTGATTCAATACTAATACAGACCTCGGCAAAGTTTGTAAATATTCACGAAGATGAGATCTCTTCTGCTGTAAGAAATACGCTTGAGCGTGTAGGAAATACAATAAATGCAGAGTTAGGATTTATTCTTTTATTAACCAACAAACCACACCCATTCAAAGAGCTATACTATTGGGAAAAAGATATAAACAAGACAATGGAGACCTTCAGCAAGATTGAAATTCTAAAAAAATACAGAAAAGAGATTCCAAATCTCTACAATTCAAGTACCATATTTCCGCTCATCAATGAAGAACTAATGACAGCTCTTCCGAATATTGCAATCCCTTTAATTGATGATAAAAAGACGATAGGACTACTTGGCTTTGAATCATCAAATCCCCAGAACAAAAGCCTCAAGATTACAGGTTCGCTTGAACTATTTGCAGAGCTTCTTGTAAATTTAATTCAGAGACAACGTGCCGAGAACAATCTACGCAACACCCACGACAGTATACTTTCTGACCTAAAGACAGCGGAAAAGATACAAAAATACATGATTCCTGGCTGGTTCCAAGTAAAGAATAAGGTATATATTGCTTCTAATTACTCACCTTCAATCAAAATCGGCGGGGATGTCTTTGATATCATAAATATTACCAAGAACAAATGGGCAATGATTATCGGAGATGTCTCTGGGCATGGGATACAGGCTGCATTAATCATGGCTGCTGTAAAATCTGCGCTTCGAGCACTTATCCAAAAAGAGATCAATATCAGCCCTGCAGAGGTCTTAAACCGATTCAACGAGATGGCTACCGAGGAGTTATTAAAGAAAAACTTCCTGACAATTCTATTAAGCATAGTTGATATGGAAAAAATGGAGATGACCTACTACAACGCAGGACACCCCCCAATCCTGAAATACAATAGGAAAAAAGGTGTCTGCGAATATCTAAAGGAGACTGGGGGAATTCCTATTGGCTGGATGAAAGATTACAACTACAATGTCGAGGATGAAGTAACAGCAAAGATTGAGTATGATGATATTTTTCTCTTTTATACTGATGGAATTTTCGAGACAAAGAACCAGAGTGGCGAAGAGTTCGGACTAGAACGACTAAGATTTATCTTCTCACACATTGCAGCAAAAGAGTCTATAATTATTCCAAATATGATAAAAAGCGAGATAGGAAATCTAGATTTTGCAACATTCCACGATGATTTCACCCTAGTAACTCTATCATTTGAAGACTTCAAGATGACTTCAAAAGAAAACGAGAAGCTACTTCAACATACAATATCAAAAGATAAAAAAGTTCTTCTTTTACATTTTAACGCAAACATAAACGAGCTACCAGCAATCAGAGAGAGATCTAGCGAGTTCTTGCAGACTAAAACAAAGAACCAAGACTGCATATTCAAGGCATTATTAGCTATCGTCGAATTCATAACAAACATAATTGACCACGGAACAAACCACAACCGAACCTCTGAGATAGTCTTGACAATTGAAGTTGAAGACGAAGAGATAAAATTATGCTTCTACGACAAGGGAATCGAGTGGTCGCCCGAACTTAACCGACCAGAGACCTACACTATTGCATCAGAAAAGCTATATGCGACATCAGGCAGAGGACTACAAATTATTGAGAGTTTTAGCCGGGAATTTATTAGAGAGCGTTTTGCCGATACAAACAAAACTCAGATCCGAATACTAATAGAGTAACCACCCTACTTTTTAAACTTTTTCAACGAGTCTAAGAATTTCTTCTCCAGAGAATCGACAGAATCACCATCATCAGGAAGTGCAAGACCTAGATTAACTTCAACACTAACAGAAAAATCTGAAAAATCAGCACTCAGTCCGTTATGAACAGAGTAATCAATACGCTTTAGAACTTCCTCCCTGACTTCTCTATTAAAATTATTAAGAATAACCAGAAAATCATCATCTTTCCATCTGCCGACAACATCGCCATCACGAATTGCAGTTCTTAGCCTAGCTGCAACATTCTTCAAAATTCTATCTCCAGCACTTCGACCATAATTTCCATTAAAAAACTTTAGTTTATTTATATCAATCAACAGAAGGCAAAAATCTCGCCCCTCAGAATATCTCCGGTGAAGAGATTTACTAATTTCACTCTCCATTTGTATCCGCGACGGTAAGCCAGTCAATGCATCAGTGGAAAGTTCAGGTATACTCACATTTTCACCACCCCACAAGATAAGCCCTCTATTACTCTTATCATCAAAAAAAACTCGCCCTTCAGATTGAGACTCATCCTTTTTCATAAAAAGACAGAGAGATTCGCCATTTATCTCTGAAGGGAAAGCAGTATCTGAAAGATAGATCTCTTTTTCCCCCAATACAAGAAATACGACATCGTCAATCTCTGAGTTCAGAAGTTTCTCCTTCTCATACCCAAAGCGGGAGAGAAACTCTTGATTTGCATTTTTAATATAATTTTTTTCATAGATTAATCCAGCCTGACTAGCCATCTCAAAAAACACTTTATATAAATTTTCCATAGACCCTCAATACCTTTATTCTAGAACAATATACTTTTTTTTCAAAATTTTTGCCTTTTTTTTTGACACAGATTAATTCTTAAATTATATATAATACTAGGAGTTAATCATGGATTTTGATAATAAAAACGATATTCTTATAGTCACACCGAGAATAGACAACATAGACGCATCTAATGTAAATATTTTTAAGAAGAAAATCATTCCAGAGATGGAGAACTATAAGAATATGATCCTTGATTTACGGAATATAGCATTTGTCGATAGCTCTGGTCTTGGTTCTTTTTTAAGCTTTCTAAAGAGGCTTGAAGAGAAAAACGGGACTCTTGTTCTGTGTGAAGTCCCTCGCTCTGTAAAGTTGCTCTTTGAGATTGTTAGGCTCCAAGAGATTATCACAATCAAAGATACAAAAGAAGATGCGGTAAGTTTTATCCAAGAGAACATTAAGACCAACCAATAAGAATCTAACACTATCGGAACTTTTTTCTAACATTTCGTCTTTTTAATTAACAATATATGTAGTATTATAAGTCAATGGGGGTTTTACATGGTTAACACTAAAATGAAAAAATTACTTTTACTTATCTTTGTGGGATTTTTCTCTTTCTCAGCTTTTGCTCAAGAGACAAAACCAAAATATGTTTTCTATTTTATAGGAGATGGTCTAGGACCTTCACAAAGACAGCTTGCAGAGTATTACCTACAGGAAGATACTGCTGACGAAAATGCTAAATTATTGATGAACTCTTTCCCAAATGTTGGAGTTATTACTAGCCACTCCGCAGACACTTTTGTAACAGACTCTGCTGCTGGAGGAACAGCCTTAGCAACTGGATACAAGACAAATAATGGCGTAATAGGCAAGGATGCAAACGGCAACAATGTACGAAATATATTTGATGCTGCAAAGGAGAGAGGATGGAAGACTGGAATTGTCACCACAACAAGACTAACTCATGCGACACCTGCAAGTTTTTATGCACATAATATTCATCGGGATAATGAGAATGAGATGGCAATAGACCTTCTTAACTCTAATATCGATTTTTTTGCTGGCGGAGGCTGGAGGCATCTTGTACCAGGAGGTCTTAGTGGCTGGAAATCTAAACGAGGCGATGAACTTGATATTCTCGAAGAATTAAGGAAAAAAGGATATATGGTCTTTGCCGGACCTGGTTCTGACAAGAAATTCAAAGAGTATCAACCAAAGAAGGGAGAAAAGATTGTAGCAGCTCTTACTGCATCGCACCTGCCATATGAGATTGATAGGATTTTTTCATATCCAAAAATGCCGTCTCTTGCTGAATTAACACAGAAAGCTGTAGATACAATTGGAGATGCAGAAAAAGGATTTATAATAATGGTTGAGGCTGGTAGAATTGACCATGCTTGTCACATCAATGACCCTGTGGGAACAATCTATGATACCCTAGCTCTTGATAACGCAATTAAAGTAGCAATGGATTTCTACAACAAACATCCAAACGAGACTTTGATAATTGTGGGTGCAGATCATGAGACAGGTGGAGCTAGTCTAGGCTTCGGAGCTAACTACTTCTTAAAGTTAAGAGAGATGGAGAACGCGAAGATCTCTGTCGAGGATAAACTAAGCGATGGCTTCAGATATACAAAAGAAACCGACAAGGCCGAATATATCAAATATCTTGAAGATAATCTTGCACTGACTAACATGACAGCAAGAGAGTTAGCAAAACTTGGGAAAGCGATGGAGCTTGTCGATAGTGGAGCAGAGATTGATATACCATACGGATATGATCCTGTGGCGGTTGCTGCTGCCCATATACTTTCTGAAAGGATGAATATCCAATGGACAACCTTTGTTCATACTGGAACTCAATTAACTGTCTCAGCTATTGGTTCTGGCTCAGAGTTATTCTGCGGATTCTATGACAATACGATGCTTGTGCGCAAGATAGCAGCGCTAACAGGCTTAGAGTTATAATTTTTTGACTGCAGCTTGCTGCAGTCTTATTTTTTATGAAAAAAAAGAGTATTCTAAACTACACATTCTGGATCTCTCTAATAATACTGGTTATAGCCCTTGCATTGATCCCCACTGCAAATAAGGGTGATAAGACAAAGAGTTATACATTCAAGGCAAAGATAACTGAGGTTGACAACTCTAACCTTATCACATACGGAACATTTCCTCGGGGCAGCCAAAAAGTAAAATTTACTGCCTTGAGCGGAGAATTTAAAGGTGGCGCGGGGGTCGCGATTAGCAATTTAAATGCAAATCCAGAGTTTGATACCCTTGTGAAGGCTGGCGACAAGGTTATTATCGCAATTAAGGATCAATCAAAAGGGCTAGAAGGCTCGAGCGGGATTGTGGTAGAGCACCATAGGACAACCGGCCTAGCAATCATTGCAGCCCTTTTCGTGCTGCTACTTGTACTCTTTGCAGGGAGAACTGGACTAAAAGCTGTATTCTCTTTCTTCGCAACTATGCTAGTAATAACAAAATTCCTTGTTCCTCTCCTTCTCAAAGGAATAAATCCGACCCTGCTTATCACTGCTACAGTTATAATATTGTCGATGATTATTATTTTTTCAATTGCAGGATTTACAAAGAAGGGATTATCCGCAGTGCTTGGAACTGTTACTGGCTTAATACTGACTGCTGGGGTAACATTTCTAGCAGGAGCTCTGATAAATATCAATGGGTACACAATGAGCCACACAGGCTATCTAATATCAATTGGATACTTCGACCTAGATATGACTCAAATACTCTACGGAGCAGTCATTCTAGGCGCCTCAGGTGCTGCGATGGATGTAGCAATGGATATAGCTGCTTCGATGGAAGAGATTCATACCAAGCGACCAGACATCTCGCGCAAGGAGATTACACGATCAGGGTTCAACATTGGTAGAGCTGTAATAGGGACAATGACGACAACCCTAGTCCTTGCCTACTCAGGGAGCTATATAACACTTCTTATGATTTTTTCAGATAGAGATACTGGGCTTTTTCAAGCAATGAATATGAAGATTGTCAGCGTAGAGATTATGCGAACCATTGTCGGAAGTATCGGGCTTGTGCTAGTTGCGCCAACCACTGCAATAATTGCGGGTTTCATCCTCTGCTCGAAGAGAAAGGTTAAAGATAATTAACAGAATCATCGTGATGACCAAAGACGCTGACTGCGCGATTAAATATACCAAGACAATATGCGATTACCAACCCATAATTTGAGACAGGAACACCAGCATCGATTGCTGGTTGTAGCCGATTGATTAATTGCTTGCGCGTCAGCATGCAGCCACCGCACTGAATGACTAAGCTATACTCTGAGAGAGGCCTTGGCGGTGAGTTAAGACCTGCGACAACCTCGATAGACAACTCCTTCCCAGTATAACTTCGCAGCCAACGGGGGATTTTTACCCTGCCAATATCATCTCCAGCAACGTGGTGTGAACAGGACTCAAGAACAAGGATACTGTCACCATCTTCAAGACTCTCGATCTTTCGTGTTCCTTCGAGATACTTCTCAAACGGGCCTTTAAACCTAGCTAAAAGGATGCTAAAGCTTGTCAACGGAATAGATTTGTCAAAGGCAGCATCCACCTTCAGAAATTCCTGGCTATCTGTAACAACAAGATCTGGTGTGGGATAATTCATAGCCTTATATGTCTCTATCTCTCTCTCTTTTATCACAGTGGTTATGCAATCATTGTCTAGACAATCTCGAATCGCCTGAACTTGGGGCAAAATCAATCTTCCTGCCGGTGCTTGCACATCGATAGGGGTTATTAACAAGACATTTGAACCATAACTAACTAGATCTCCGAGCAGTGTCGGATTATTAAAGACTGAATCAGGCATGTTTTTTTTCAAAAGATCTACTAATAATGAGAGATTATTCAGACGATGAGAAGTTACAGCAGAAAATTCCAGAATATCGCACCGTACCCGACTCTTCAAAAAGGCTTGAAACTCTTCTGAGATAGGCTGGATATCAGATTTATTATGGATTATAAAAAAAGGAAGGTTAAACTTCTCGAACTCAACTAGCAAGGCCTCCTCATAATCTGACCAGGTATTATTTATCAGAACCAGGACTGCTAAATCAATCTCAGAAATCTTCTTATAGGAAGCAGCTACGCGTTTGACACCGACGTCACCCCGATCATCTATCCCCGCGGTATCGATTAATACGATTGGGCCAAGTCCAGTCAGCTCAAATGTCTTTGCAACTGGGTCTGTCGTTGTGCCAGCATAACTGTCAACAATTGCGATGTCTTGACCAGAGATTATATTTATCAGTGAACTCTTTCCCACATTTCGACAACCAAAGATTCCTACGTGCGGGCGTTGATGCTTAGCTAAACTCATAAAAACTCCTAATTATCTTTAACAGAAAACCCCAAACTTAGCAAGCTTGACGGGGTTAAAATTGTCTTTAATTTCTCAGAAGAAAAAAGACTCAATTTCTCTACAGCCTCAAAGATATCGCAAGAGTGTTCGCGCATGTAAAGGCTTACATCTGTTGATTTAGAGTAGCCGAGGTATGGAAGAAGAGCCGTGGCAATGGTAGGAGAATAGATTGCTTGCCTGTAGGCAACATCTTTGTTCACATGTAACTTAGCAAAGAGATTCTCAGTCAACGTGTCAAGCGATGAGATCAGAAGCTCAAGATTCTCTAGCAGAGAGTGGCCTATAACTGGCAAATAGGGGTTCAGATCCAGGCTTCCACGCGCGGAAAGGGACGTAATCAGCGAGTCATTAGCATAGATCTTTGTAACACAACTGATAACAAACTCTGAAATCACTGGATTGACTTTTCCTGGCATAATCGAACTGCCGACCTGCGCCCCATCTATCGTGAAAATTTTATTCTCCCCAAGAAGCTGCGCAGACAAAAGCCTGAAATCATCAGACATCTTCTCTAGATTCACTGCTAGAGCCTTCAACAGCCCACTTACCTCAACATAGGCATCTAAATTGCTTGTTGCATCGGTCAGATTTTCACCTCTCGCAAGCGATAATCTAGAGATTTGGTTCAAATTCTTAGTTGCGTCAAAGATAACAAAGCGTGGAACTGTCAATCCAGTTCCAATTGCACTCCCTCCAAGATTTACAACCTTGAATCTCTCCCTGATTTTGCTGATTCGCCACCAATCACGAGAAAGACAGGAGCTATAGTTGCTAAAAAATTTCCCAACTGTCGAGGGGACCGCAGCCTGATATTGGGTAAAGCCTACCCTCAGGACATCGTAATTTTCCACCTCAAGACGCTCAATCACACTCCTCAATCTATTTATCGAATGCTCTAGATCATCTAATCGAAGTAAAAAAGCTGTCTTCAAGGCTGTAGGGACAACATCATTTGTAGACTGGAAGATATTAGCATCCTCAATAGGATGAATAACATCGTATCGGCCAAGATCTACTCCAAGCTTCTCGAGTGCAATATTTGTAATTATCTCATTGACGTTCATGTTAATACTTGTACCAGCACCACCAGAGATTGCGGGAACTATGAAGCTGTCAAAATGTAGCCCCTCAGAGACTTCAAGGCTGGCCTCTTGCATCGCCTCTAAGACTTCACGTGAGGGGATCTTAAATTTTATCTTTGAAGCAAAATCCTCAGATGAGACCGCATCAAGGAAATTCTCAGTCGACTTATAAACGGAAAACTTCACAAGACCAAGAGCCTTATACCAAAGTTCGCTAAACTCCAGATCATTAGAAAAATTCTTAGCTGCCCTAAAAGAGTGAATCCCATAAAGAGCATCATCTGGAATATTTACTTCACCAAGAAAATCTTTTTCAATCCTCACAAAAGCCTCACTTTTTATATGTTTTTACTATTACATGGAAGGTTGCTCCACCTCCAGGGGTATCTTCGACAAATACCTCTCCCTCGTGTAACTCAACAATCCTCTTTGCAATTGAAAGCCCTATCCCAGACCCGCTAATCTTTCGATTACGAGACTCATCTACACGATAAAATCGGTTAAAGACACGTTGCTTGTGCAAATCTGGGATACCATCCCCGTGGTCAATAACCTTTATAGAAATATTACCATGACTGTATGCCTCAATCTCAATAATCGAATCCTTGGGTGTATATTTTATAGCATTCTCACAGAAGATTCGCACTAAAGTCTTGAGCAAGTCATAATTCCCATGGACATATAAATTACTTTTTATCCGATATTTAAACATACGCTCAGGATAAATAAGCTGATTCTCATCTTCCATCTCAAAGAAAAGCTTTTTCAAGTCAACCTTAACCTTCGTATTTTCAGGGATCTGAGATTCTACCCTAGCTAAAAGAAGAAGATTCTCAATAATATTTCTCATTGTCTTAATCTCTTTGAGCATTGTTGTAATTGCTTCAGAGAATACTTTCTCATCTTGGTAGCCCCACCGGCGAAGAAGATTAGTATAGCCTTCCATGACCGCAATCGGAGTCTTCAGTTCGTGCGAAGCATCCGAAACAAACTGCTTCTGGTGTTCAACTGAGCTTCGCAACCTATCAATCATATTATTAAGCGAAAAGACAAGATCATCAAACTCATCGCGAGTCCCGAGCGGCTCGAGATGCCCCGAAAGATTATCAAAAGAGACATTATTCGCGGTTTCTGCTATCTTCTTCACCGTCAAAAGGCTTCGTTTTGAGACGACATAACCAACAACGAAGGAGACAAGAACCCCACTGAAAACTGCAAGAATTAGCACAGACAATGCACCGTCTAAGTAGGCGTTGAACCCTTTCAAGTTACGAGCAATCTGGAAATAGAAGAACTCTCCATCCTGTGAATATAGTTTTTTGTTATAAAAAATATACTCAGCAGAGAAGTGCTGAACTCCGAAGAGGTCAGGATCTACAGGCAAATCAGCTTTTACCTTTTCGATATTTCCGTATCCCTTAAAATCAGGATCTCCCTCGCGGTAAGGGATTCGAACATAATTAGGTGAGCTTGCAAAAAACAATGAACCATCACTATCATAAACAACTACTTGAAAATCAAAAAATGAGAAATCAAAGTTTGTAATTGTTTCTGATAGAAATAGCTCTTCGAACTTGCGCCCTTCATCCTCTAACATTTTAACAAGACTTTCTCTTTGAAAGTTATGCACATGTACATAAATCACAAAGCCAAAGGCAAAAAATATTATACATGAAAAAAACACATAGCTAAAAGTAACCCTCCACAAGTAGGGCAAACGGTGAGTAAATAGATTATTCATCCCTAACAACGTATCCTACACCTCTAACAGTGTGAATAAGCTTTTTCTCAAAAGGACCATCAACTTTAGATCTAAGATACCTAATAAAAACATCCACAACATTGCTATCTTCATGGTGAGACTCATTCCAAACATCTTCTAACAACTTATTTCGAGACATAACAACGTTTTTATTCTTCATCAAGGTATAAAGCAACAAAAATTCCTTTTTGGTTAAGGCTATATCAAGACCAGCTCTTGAGACTTGGAAAGTAATAGGATTAAGTTCACAATCTGCAACCTTAATGTTACCTGTCTCAGGATTTATATTACCTGCACTACGGAAAATCACACGTATTCGAGCAAGCAACTCTTCGATAGCAAAAGGCTTAGTTAAATAATCATTAGCCCCGACATCAAGTCCTGTAACCTTATCCATAACATCATCTTTAGCTGTCAAAATAATCACAGGAACATTACTTCTCTGCCTTATCCTACGACAAACCTCTAATCCGTTTAAACCTGGTAACATCAAGTCTAGCAAAATCAAATCGTAATCATCATCTAAAACCTTATTATAACCTGCTAAACCATCCTCACAGATATCAACAAGATACCCTTCATGCCTTAGCTCCAGCTCTAAAAACCTTGATAGATAATCTTCATCTTCAATTACCAAAATCTTTTTCAAAGTAATCTCCTAAAAATTTTAATTTCCTGACTAATTATCTAATACCTCTTTAATTATGTCAAGGAAATCAGTGCACCTAATTGGTTTATGTAAAACATTTATAACGCCAATTTCTTTAATCCTTTCAATTTTATCTGAGGAAGTATAACCTGTCAAGATTATTGTCTTCAAACTAGCATCAATCTTCCTCAGCAAGAGCAAGGTCTTCTCCCCATCAATTACGGGCATCTCCACATCCAAAACCAAAAGATCTACAACCTCTCCTTGCCTCTTCAAAAAACTCTCTGCATCTAATCCAGAAGAAAAAGCAACCACCTCGTAACCAGCTGACCGCAAAACCTCTTCAAGCAATTCTCTAACTATCTCTTCATCGTCAACGATCATTATCTTATTTTTGAGTTCAGGCAAAGCCTTAAACTTTTTTTTCATGCATTGAAACAAAGACCCTCCTCGTAAAATCAATTCTCAAGGATAAGAATCTCAACACGCCTGTTCTTAGCAAGCCCCTCTTCTGTGTAATTGTCAGCTATAGGCTCAGTAGCTCCTTTACCTTGAACAAAAACTCTATCAGAACTCCTTACCCCATTAGCGATAAGAAACTCTGCTATAACCCTTGCCCTCTCCTCCGAAAGACTCTGTTGTCCCTCAGGGGTACCTCTTAAAGCAGTGTGACCTGTTATCAACAAGTCCCTATTTGGATACTTTTTTAAAATTTCTGCGATTTTCTTCAATTTAATTATCTCGCCATCCTCAAGTTCAGAGGAATCAGGCTTAAATTTTATATCGCTCAAGGTTATGGAGATTCCTCTATCAGTCTCTCGAAGATCTACATCATCTAAATCTTCTTTTCGAAGAGATTCCAAAAGCTCCTTCTTATTCAACTCATCATTTACAACATAAACAGAGCGTGCATTTCCCACATACTCAATAAAATTTCCATTTGACAACAATACTGTAATCTCAAACTTCTCTCTATATGAATGAGGTCTTCCCAAATTATTATCCCAAAAAATCTCCTGATCCACAGTTCCAGAAAATAATATTGGAACAATGCCCGAAGATCCGACAAGATCTACCTGCCTAGAATAGATATCATAATGAACAACAATCAGATCTAAATTTTTACCATCCTTAGAAACTTCGCCTCTGTATTCGTAACTAACTGAAATAGGAAAACTAACTGGCTTCGGAATGCCGAAAAAATCCCTAAAATCATGGTATTCATACGCTAGCCTAACCCACTGACCTCCTACCGAAACAGGACTTCCAGAAAAATGAGGAACATCTCGAACAACTGGCATATAATAGACTGGCTTAATATCGTAGCGACCTAGGGAATCTCTCCAGAATTCAGTATAATACTCTTGATTCAGCCGATTATAAGACTTCCCGTTATGGAGAATTTTCTCAGTCATAAAGAACCTAGCCGAGATAAAGCCTCTATCACCTTCTACCTTTTCTATCTTCCCCGAAATCTTGTTTATAATCTCCGAATAATGACTTTTTTCTCCATTTACGTAGACATCCTCAAAGACTTCAGACCTTATCTGGAAAAGTTCACCCTCATTATATAAGAATTTAAACTCTTTTTCTTGAGAAAAAATAGAGACAAAACTAAAAATAAAAATACAGCAAAAAATTCTCTTCATAATCAATCTCCAACAAGTTTTTTCACCTGTCTTAAATTATCGGCATTTATTATATTAATCTTTTCTCTAGTCAGTAATTTTATGAAATCTTCAGATTCATACCCTCCATAAAATCTTAGCAACTGTCCATGGCTATGAACTCTTTTTACCAAGTCGCGCAATCTAAGTAGATCTTTCTCAGAAATATTTGCATCTGCCTTCACCCTGAACATCTTCGACCAACTAGCACTAATCAGAGGAATCTTATCTAGCTCAGTAACAACCCCCACATCATAAGGTCTACCATCCACAGCTGCAAGTCGCTTCGGGGAATCCCAAATCAGTTGCCGTGCAGAATTGCCAGAAATTATAACAGTAACAGCATTCCACTGAATATTTCCAGGCGAAAAGTGGGTCAACATCTCAGAATATTTCTCTAAAAGTGGGAAAAGAGCTTTCCACGTCGATTTAGGTGAAGTTTTTACATCAACTAGAAGAATCATAGTCTTTCCTGGCTCACGAATATAGCCTTTTTGCTGATATAAATTAAAAAGAGGCTGCAAATACTGGGTTTCAAAAATCGTAGATGCTGAAAGCCTTGCGACAAAATGACCAGTGTAGATCTTCCCACAGACAAGATGAATATCTGCCTCCATCGAATCAGCACCCTCAGAAATAGCTCCAAAAAGAGGAACATCCTTATCGTAGTCATTATGAGAGTGTAAAAAAGGACTCTCAGGAATCTCAAATCCGTAAATTGAAAAACAGATCATAAAAGTAGTAAGCAGACAAAAAAACATTTTTTTCATATAATTCTCCCCAATTATTCTAAAAACATTATAAACTCAAACATTAAAATTTAAAACGAATATTTATTTGAAAAAAGTAGGAAAATAGATTAAAATATCGTGAGGATAAAAATGAACAGAATAGAAAGAAATAAATTTAACTACTTTGTGTTTGTAATTGTAAAGGCTACACTTTTTCCTGCAATTGTAAAAAAATACAATATAAAATGTACAAACAAGAAAGAAGCGAGAAAGATTAAGGGACCAGCAATACTTCTTCCAAATCATATCTCATATTTTGATCCGGTGATTGTTAATGGTTTTTTAAAAAAAAGAGTACACTATGTCATATCCGACTCTAACCTTCGGACTAAGATGGGGAGATTTATCTTCTCACTAGCAGGAGTTATCCCCAAGACAAAGGCAATTCCTGACTCGACAACTGTTAGAACAATACACAGACTACTCTCAAAGAACAAAATAATTGGGATATTCCCAGAAGGCAGGCAGAGCTGGGATGGCCAGACTCACGATGTATTCTTCTCAACAGTGAAGATGGTGAAGCTGTTTAAGGTTCCAGTGATTGTGCCATTGATACGAGGCGGATACCTCTCTAAGCCGAGATGGAGTCCCCACAACAGAAAGGGACGAGTCGAAATCGAGTACAAGACGATTCTCGAACGAGAGCAGATCAAAAAATTAACAACAGATCAGATATACGAGTTGCTGAAGAAAGAGTTGTACAACAATGATTACGATTTTGCAGTAGCAAATAACCTTCACTTCAAATCTGATAAGGGTGCAGAGTATATTGAATCTTTTCTATATTTTTGTCCAAACTGCAAGGCTCTATCCTCGCTAAAATCTGAGGGAAACAGAGTAAATTGTTGCAAATGTGAATCTGTTTTTGAGTGGAAAGACCAGGGATATCTAGTCAACAACGAAAAAGTGTTAAAACTGACAGATCTTTTTGACCAGCAGAATGAGACAACAAAAGCTTTCCTTGAAAATATTACCGAGGAGAAGGAAATATTCACAGATAAAGAGGTCAATATCGAGATTGGTGAAAAATTATCTACAGAAAATAAGATTTTCAAAGGAGATGTAACTCTAACAAAGAAAGAGATTGTCATTGAGACTAAGATGCAAGAACCATCTCAGATTAAAATCCCTATCACCGATATGGAAGGGGTTCAGGTTTTTCTCTCAAGCGGAGTCGAATTTTACGTAGGGAACCTCTTATACTGCTTTACCTTCGATAACCCAAGAATTTCAGGACTAAAATATCTAGGGTTTATAAAAGAGCTAGAACCAATAAGCTGCGAATTAACGTAAAAAAAATACAATTTTTTGCCCCCTCAATACTCACGAGGGGGCAAAGATTATCTAACGATTATAAATGACTAACCGTTTATGACCTCTTTCAAGGAGGCAGCAAGTGCTGTCATATTCTGAATCTCAGAAGGGATTATAAGCTTAGTTGCCTGACCATTTGCAACAGAGACAAGAGTATCCAAACTCTTCAAAGCAATAACAGTCTGATCTGCTCCAGCCTTCTTGATCATCTCAATACCTCGAGCAGTTGCTTCTTGAACCATGAGAATAGATTCAGATTCTCCCTGAGCCTTAAGAATAGCAGATTCCTTCTCCGCAGATGCTTCAAGAATCCTAGATTGCTTGTTTCCTTCTGCAACAAGAATTGCCGAAGTCTTCTGACCTTCAGCTCTCAAGATTGATTCTCTTCTCTCTCTCTCAGCTCTCATCTGCTTTTCCATTGCTTCCTGGATATCAGCAGGTGGGATAATATTCTTAACCTCAACACGATTAACCTTGATTCCCCAAGGATCAGTCGCCTCATCTAAGATAGATCTCATCTGAGTATTGATGATGTCACGACTAGAAAGAGTCTCGTCCAACTCCAACTGTCCGATAACATTTCTCAATGTAGTTGCTGTAAGATTTTCCAACGCCATCATTGGGTTCAATACACCATAAGTATATAGCTTTGAATCAGTTACCTGATAATAAAGAACCGCATCAATCTTCATCGTAACATTATCTTTAGTAATAACAGACTGTGGCCTAAAATCAATGACCTGCTCTCTTAAATTTACCCTTGAGACGATTCTGTCAAGAAAAGGCAACTTTACATGCAATCCAACAGACCAAGAAGAGCGATATGCCCCAAGCCTTTCAATTACAAACTCCATAGATTGTGAAACAATCCTTACATTTACTCCGATTATTATTGTCAATAAAACTAAAATTCCAATAATAATACCTACTGTACCAATAGCATTCATATTATCCTCCATAAATTTATTTTTTAAAAAATATTTTAAAAATTATTTTTTTACTATAATCTTCGCACCTTCGACGCGAACAACCTCAACCTTAGTTCCTTCAGGAATTTCTGAACCATCCTCAGATAGTGCGGACCAGTCCTGAGCACCAACCTTCACCCTTCCGACAGAACCAAGACCTATAGATTGGTGGACAAGTCCAACCTGCCCGACTAAGGCATCTTTATTCGTAGGAATAACTTCACCTTTTAGCTTCTTCTTCACTAATGGAGCTAATGTAAACAGAGAAACCAACGAGACAATTATAAATACAACAATTTGAATATATACAGCAGCAATTCCAATATTACCATATTTAAGCCCAAATAAATCTAATAGCAATGCGATTAAACTACCTAAAGCAAACCAGACAGAGACCATACTTGTTGTAACAGCTTCAAAAACGATAAATATTAGCATCAACGAGATCCATATTGTAATCATCATATATGAATTTATAAACACATCCATAAAAGAACACCTCCATTTTTTATAATACTATTACCTTTTTCAAAAAAAAACAAGTTTTTAAATTTTTAAGAATAAATTAAATGTAGTCCCTTGATTAACATGGGAATCAATCTCGATATAACCTGAATGCCCCTTGATAATATTCAGGACCATGCTCAAACCTAGACCTGATCCTTCCTTTTTTGTTGTATATAAAGGATCAAAAATCTTATTAACCATCTCCTTTGGAATCCCAACGCCATTATCAATAATAGAAATCATGCAAAACCCACAATCTAAATCCTTTATCTCCTGCGGTATCAAACTCCGCCCAAACAACTCATCTACAGAGACCCTCTTCAACACAACCTTCAGAAGACCCCGCCCCGAACCTCTCCCCCGCATCAAAGTCATCGCATGACATGCGTTGATACAAATATTCAGCAAGGCTTGATAAATCTTATCAGTATCAAGATTCAAAAGACAGTGAGACTCTGTATAAATAGTCTTAATTCTTACACTCTCGCCAAAGCGAACATTTATTGCATTCAAAACATCGGTCAAGATTTCAATAATATCAATAGAAGAAAAATTATAAGTATATTTCTCCGCTGCGACACTTAAATCCTTCACAATCGAGATGCCTCGATTTGTCGCCTTCTCAATAATCTTAATATAATCAAGAACATTCTTATTAGTAGCAGCTTCAGTCAACTCTATCAAATCAACACTACCCTTTATTGAGGCAAGAATATTGTTAAAATCATGAACAAGCCCACCAGAAAGAGATGAGACTGCTTCGAGCTGCTGAACCTTAACAAGTTGCTGGTACAATCTCTCAGCTTCACTCTTATCATCAATTCTAACTACAGCATAGTCTTGCGAAATAGGAAAAATCAGGATATCAGCAAAAATCTGCTTATTTTTATAAAAAAACGAAACCCTCTCCTTCTGTGTTGTCTTCCCATGATCTATTGCAAGAAGAAGCCCATCTTTACAAAAGGAAAGAAAAGGACACAATTCAAAGAAGTAGCTAGAAATAATCTCTTCACTCCCTGTCACAAGGCGCATAACTGATTTGTTGACAATCTTGATCTTGAAACTTGAATCCAAGACAAAAATATAAGATGGCATATGATCTATCATCTCCCTCATCAGCCTTTCTGCTTCAAGAAGATTCGCAGTCTTCTCCTCCACAGCCCTCTTAAGCGAGACATTCCAGAGATAAAAGACAACAAAGAATCCTGAAAAAACCATGATAAATGAGAGAACAAAGACCCAGAAGGTTTTTTTTCTAAAAAAACTAAAATCCTCTAACGACATCCACTTTTCTCTAATTTTACCTAACTCAATGTCTGATATCTCATCAAGACCCTTGTTCAAAATCGATAACAAAAGAGTATTAGTCTTTGCAACCCCGAAATGTAAAAAGGTCTCATCCTCAATACTACCTGAAATAAAGATATTAGGAAGACTCTCATGAGAAATAGAATAAGAGGCAGTTGCCAAATCAATCAAGGCAGCATCAATATTCCCAATCGATAGAGCCTGGAGAAGTTCTAACTCGTTTTTGTACTTATAAGGGCTATAATCAGGGTAATTCTGACTAATATACTCATCTAAGAAATGCTTGTTGCAAACTCCGAATGAGAACTGATCCAAATCTTCTAAGACTAATTGACGCGACAATTTTTTATTTGTTAAAATTACCCATTTTACTTTTATATATGGCTTAGAAAACAGAAGATAGTCAGATCTCTCTTCAGTCTTCGAGAGACTTGTAAGAAGATCCACTTCATTATTCCTGATTCTCTCAAGATTATTAGCAAGGTCATCAATCCACACAACCTTGAACTTAAGCCCTGTCTTTTTACTCAACAGAATTAGAAGATCATTAGACAATCCATCAGCAGATCCAGTACGCTCATTGTAAAAAGAGAATGGCATAAATGCCTTTTCAGCACCAACCGTCACCGAAGGTGAATTCTTGAGAAAATTCAACTCCTCTTGAGTGTAATTTATCGAGAACAAAATATTGCAATTCAAAGAAAAAACCACTAAAAAAATAAACTTTTTAAACATAACACCCCTAATGGTCAAAACTTTTTTTAATACTATTATAATTTAGCATGGAAATACTAAATCGAGTAGTTTCGAATTCTTAATTTTAATTAATTTATTTTAGATTGATAAAAAATAATTATCTTCCTCAAGATATTTGACTTTTTATCTTCATTACGTTAAAATTATTCAGTTTTTAAAATGAAATTATCCTAACAAATGGAGGCTTATATGGAAAAAGGAACTTACGAAGCAAAGATCGGTCTTGCAGAGATGCTTAAGGGCGGTGTAATAATGGATGTAATGAATGTCGAACAAGCAAAGATTGCTGAGGAAGCAGGCGCAGTTGCAGTTATGGCACTAGAGAGAATCCCTTCTCTTATCAGAAAAGAGGGTGGCGTGGCTAGAATGTCTGATCCTGCAATGATCGAAGAGATACAGAAAGCAGTATCAATCCCTGTCATGGCAAAGTGCAGAATAGGGCACATTGCTGAAGCTCAAATCCTTGGGGAGATTGGGGTTGATTTTATTGATGAGAGTGAAGTGCTTACTCCTGCAGATGAAGTTAATCACATCTACAAGCATGACTTCAAAGTTCCATTTGTCTGTGGTTGCCGAAATTTAGGCGAAGCACTAAGAAGAATTGGAGAAGGCGCTGCAATGATCAGAACCAAGGGAGAGCCTGGAACTGGTAACGTAGTCGAAGCAGTAAGACATATGAGACAACTACAACTTGATATCAAGAAAATTTGCAGCATGGATATTCACGAGTTAATGACTGCAGCAAAAGAGCTTGGTGCTCCGTTTGAACTTGTAATGAAGACTAGAGAGCTAGGCAAACTTCCTGTTCCTAACTTTGCTGCAGGTGGAGTTGCAACTCCAGCAGATGCTGCACTACTTATGCAACTAGGCGCAGAAACAGTCTTTGTTGGTTCTGGAATTTTCATGTCAGAAGATCCAGCAAGGATGGCAAGAGCTATCGTAAAGGCTGCAACCCACTACAATGATCCTAAAGTTGTTCTTGAAGCATCGAGAGGACTAGGAAAAGCTATGGTTGGACTTGAAATCAAAGATATACCTGCAGATCAACAAATGCAGCAGAGAGGATGGTAACAAAAGATGAGCACAACTGGAATACTTGCACTTCAAGGTGGATTTTTTAAACACCAAGAGATGGTCGAAAAATTAGGAGAAAAGACTCTTTTAATAAAAAAACCTGAGCAACTTGAGTTTTGTGATAGACTAATTATTCCAGGAGGCGAATCAACCACCCTCACTAAACTTTTTGATATCTACGATTTCAGAGAGCCATTAATAAATTTTGGAAAGACCAGACCTGTGATGGGAACATGCGCAGGTCTGATTCTACTTTCATCAAAAGTTGAAGATTCTCGAGTCAAACAACTTAACCTGATCGATATCGAAGCAGAAAGAAATGCATACGGTTCGCAAGTAGAGTCTTTTTCTGCTGATATCTATGCAGATTTTCTAAAAAAAGAGTACAAATGCATCTTCATTAGAGCACCAAAGATTAAAGAGTGCTCAGAGAATGTAAAAATCCTAATGTCATACGAAGGCAACCCTATAGCAGTTGAACAAGGAAGAATCCTAGCGCTAACCTTCCACCCAGAACTAACACAAGATCCAAGCATACACGAATATTTTTTAAAGCTTTAGTTATCACATTTTATATTCCTGCCATTTTATCAGCCTCGAAAATAAATTATATATCTTGACGACCATAACTTTGCAAGATATATTTAGTTAAGAAAAACTAAAGATGAGGAAAAAATGAAAAAACTTCTAATAATTTTGACAATTATAGCTGTAATATCTTGCAAAGAAAATCACGAAGAGCCAATAACTAAATTAAGAATATCAACTCCAGAAAGAGTAGAGATATACACCTCCGGAGATTCTGTCTTTTATGATATAGTAGAAATCTCCGACTTCTATGACGATACGATTTTTTTGCCATTATCGATTAAAATAGAATCGCTTGTGGCATTTGCTGGCTCAGACAGAATAAAATACTACACAATTAAAAAGCTAGACGAAGAAAAATGCTATGCTGTATCTTTCCCTCTAGGCACAGATAAATCTGACATAAGTGTACGATACAGCGACAGATCTGTAAACTGGTATCCTAGACTAGATATAGATGTGCAAGACACAACTTCAGCAATTTTAACCCTAAATGCAATAATTACCAGCAAAAATTACGAGATAAAAGATTGTGAAATAATCCTTGTAAGAACCAGCGACACAAACTTTCTTGATAATCTTGGCGAAAGATATGAGATTGGTGAAATTGCAATAGAAAAAAATCAAACACTAATATACTCTCTCCAAAACTTTGAAGAAAGTTTTGAAAAAAAGTACAAATGGTTTTCATACAAGAATCCTGATATATACATATACATATCTTTCGAAAACCCTTTTCTTGGATCTATAGAGGACATGAACTACTCTCTTCAATCAAAAAACGTAGTACTTGATACAGGAAATATCACAAATATTGGAATAAACAACACAATAGATATATACGCGGGAGTAGAGTCAAAACTTTTTACACACAGATCTGCAGCCACATATCAAGATGATACAAAAAAAAGACGTCCATTTAACCACAAAATTTTATTTAATATTGACAGCTCGATGAAAGAAAAGGTTGTCGTAGAATTGCATGCTCGCAAACAATATGGCGATGGAGAGAGAAATATCTACAATTTTGGAAGAAAACCTGATAGTATGCCAGGTAATTACCTAATCTGGAATCTAACAGTAAGTCCAGGAGAAAGTTCTGTAATCGAGTTTAATTTTGACTCAACAACAAAAGATATTTACGAGTACAAAATGTATGACGACTATGCTGGAGGGAGATAACATCCTATAACTTTATTGAAAAAGAGGTGTCGCTCCTATTAAAAATAATATTCTGATTTGCGAAGGTTCTTTCTATTAACGAGAGGCCTTCTTCTTTTTTAGGATTAAGAGTTTGAACTCGCAAATCTGAAGAAAAAAGAAGAACCTTATCAGAAATTTTCAAAGCATTGTTTATATCATGAGTGCTAACAACCACTGTCAAACCCAAATTATCGACTAACTGTCGAAGCAAGAGATCGATCGCGACCCTATTCTGAAAATCCAAAAATGCAGTGGGTTCATCAAGCAGGATAATCTTACTCTGCTGGGCTAATGCCCGCCCAATCATAACCTTCTGCTTCTGCCCATCACTTAATTGGAAAAAATATTTATCAGACAAATCCTCAATATCCAAAATAGAAATTATCCCATTAACAACATCTTGATCATCGACAGAGAGCCTTCCAGTAAATCCAGTGTACAAGTACCTACCAAGAGAGATTACATCAAAGACACGCATCAATCCCAGATCAGGGAATCCTGTAAACACACACGAGACTAGAGAAGAGAGATCCCTCGCACTCATATTTTTGATATTATTCTCGTAGCAGAAGACATCCCCACTAAGAGTAGGAATTAACCCTGCTATAGTCTTTAAAAAAGTTGATTTACCTGAACCATTCACCCCTATTACAGAATAAAGAGAGGCATCTTGAAGAGAGATATTTATATTGTGCGCAACCTCTGTGATTTTACTTCTTGATTTATACCCGATTGATAGCTGTTCTGTACTTAACACATTTATAATTTTATCCATTTGTCCTTCCATTTTTTAATATCAAAAACAACACAAAAGGTGCTGAAACCAACGTTAAAATGGGGTTAACCGGCAACACATATGAAAGCCCTGGCAACTGGGCTACCAAATCCGCTAACAAAGCCATTATACCACCAAGAACAACTACTCCTGGAACAAGAACCCGATGATCCTCAGTATGAAAAGCCATTCTTGCTACGTGCGGAACAAACAAGCCAACAAAGGCTATTGGACCGCAGAAGGAGGTAACAATCCCACTAAGAAACCCAGCTGGTATAATAATCGAAACCTTCGCTAACACGAGATTGACACCCGAACTTTGTGCATAATTATCGCCTAATTTCATTATATTCAGGTTTTTAGAAATAAATAAAGCAAAAAAAATAAAAAAGAGAACAAAAGCAACAAAAAGATTCATCATCCAGCCCTGATTAGGCGGATTAAAAGAACCCTCAGCCCACAAGAAGTATATCTTAATCTTCTCTGGAACTGAAAAATATGAAAAAATAGAGATTGCCGCATTTATAAAATATCCAACTAGCACCCCAAATATCAACAATCCTGTATTACTCGTAACCCTCGCTGAAACAATCGAGACAATAACAACCATAAGAAAAGCACCAAGACATGAGAACAATAGCACACCTGAATGGTACAAGAAAATCCCCCCCGAAAACGAGCCACCAATCCCTGAAAAGACCATTATTGCAAGAGCTGCGCCAAGCGATGCCCCTGAATTTATCCCAAGCACAAATGGTCCAGCTAAAGGATTACGGAAATAGACCTGAAGCAATAATCCAGCGACACTGAGACCTGCTCCCGCGAATAACGCCATAATTGCACGCCCAATCCTAACCTTAAAGATAAATGCTGCCGGAGATCCATTGTTAGAGAAAAAATCAAAGATTCCTCGTGGAGACAACCAGACAGAACCCAAAAAAATCCTTAAAATGAAAAGAGAGAAACAAAATGAGACAAGAAATATAAAAAGAACTAAATTCCTTCTCGAATCCTTCAATTACATCCTCCTAAAAAACCTACAATCAGCATCATCCCGATTCTTAAATATAAGATAGAGATCCCTAAGCACCAGATCAGGACGAACAACACCTAATTCAAAAAAATCCAAACCTTCGCCCTTAACATTTTTATCATTATTAAAGACCAATCCATTCTCGAAAGCCTTAAAAAAACTTCGATATGGAAAATCCAGCGAGCTCAAACCCTGCCCCTTATGAAGACTACTGTTGATAAGCCAAAAATCACAATCACTTGCCTTTGCAACAATCACCTCAGGATCCATCGCCAATGAAGAACTAAGCGAGTTCCCAGGCTCTGGAGTAAACATAATACCATTTGCATCTCTAATAAACTGTGCAAAATAGTTTTTTTCGCCAGGAATATACCAGACCCCGAAGTAAGGAATATTAACAAGAATTCGCGGAGATTGTAGAATTTCCTGCTTCGCAAGAGAGTGTATCTCCAAGTAAGAGTCCACGACAGAGTCAAAATAGTCGCAAGCTATATCAAACCGCCCAATCATAAGCCCGACAACCTTAATCCATTCAAGTCGCCCAAGAGGATGAGTCTCAAGCCAATCCATAAAGAAGAACAAATCTATCCCACTCAAGCTCAAGAGCTCAACATTCTCTGAAACAGCAAAACCCTGAGGCGCAATCAAACAATCTGGATTAACTATCAGTGTCTTTTCCAAATCCAAAATACCACTCGGCGCAACCTCCACAACCTTAGCCTCCCGAACAAGCGCCTGAATCTTCTGCGAGGAGGTATAACGTACAGTATCTATTCCTGCTATCAATCTTTCAGACGCAAGCGCCTCAAACATTGCTGAATATACTGTCCCCATGACGACACATCGAGAATACCCTGAATGGTTCGCAGCTTCGTAGGAAAATGAAAACTCATTTCCGCCGAATCTCAAGAGATAACCAGAACCACTATCAATAATATCAAAGTTTGTAGCATAATCAACAGCAGCAAATAGGCTAAGACTTGAAAATACCAGCAACAGACAACAAATTTTCTTTTTCATAAACTCTCCTATGGAATAAATCTAAATTTATACAATAATATTCGATCCTCACCTTCAGCAAATCTCCAATAAAACTGGACAGCATCACTTGCAGCACGATCTAACTGAGAATAACCTGACGAAGCAAGCAGCTCTACGCGTCGGACCGAGCCATCAGCTGAGATAAAGATCTTCACCTCAACAATCCCACCAATACCAGCACGTTGCATTGCTGCAGGATAGGTTGGCTCAGGACAGTAGATCCCACCGCTAGCCTCAACATCTTCAAAGGTTTTACCACCACTAGCAGAAGCTTCCCTACTCGTCTCAGCTGAAGAGAGACCAGAAGACTCCTTCTCTCCTAACATCTCAGGCTCTTCAACGACCTCACTTTCAGCCTGCTCTACAAGCTGATCTTGAGACTCTTCAGAGACTTGAGAATCCTCAACCTTTTCAACTAGTTCTAACTCAGGTTCAAGTTCAACCGGCAACAAAGAGTCAGAAACATCCCCGACTTCATCAACAGTTTCAATTTCTTCAGCTACCTCAGCATCTTCAAATTCTTCAACAAATTCCTCTACGGTAGCCTCACTGCTTGACGCAGATAGTTGCCCGCTCCCGTTAGAAGTGTCGGAATATTCGCTACTAGAGATAATTACAACCTTAAACTCACGCACATCCTCTTTTTTTTGAAAAAAAAGAAAAAAAGAGAAAAACAGAGCATGTATCAAAAGCGACACAGAGAAAATTACTACCCAATGAATAAATCTCTTCATATTAATACTGGAAGATCGAGAGAATCCCACTGCTCAACCTCCACTCGTTTATCAATGAAAAATCATCACAATCCATTTGATACAAATCTCCCTTACTGAAATTAACAGCAAACAGGCTTCCTGAATCTTTGTCAAACAATATATCAGAGATAAAATCTCCCGAACCAACAACAGAGGGATAACTTGCAGAGGGAAAATCATCAAGAATAGATATTTCCCCACCAACACCAACCTCGTAAGAGATAACTCCATTCTCTGAAACTAGATAGACTCTATTTGAAGAATAATCTACCCCTTTGCCCGAACCAAAAGGAGATCCACCAAGCCTGATATGCTCCACCACCTCGCCTTGAAGATAATCATAGACAACAAGATAACCATCATCCCCTCCATTCTTTCCAGTACAAACAAAATGTAGTGAAGAGAGATCCTCAAACAGAAGGATGTTCTGGCAATTTACAATCTCAGAGTTTAGAATCCCATCTAATGTGGCTATTGGAAAAAAACTTTGTTGAAAGTCAGATAAATCGATAACAGCAACAAATGGTTGACCAAAAGAGATTCTCTGCCTATCAAAGTTTGTACACGCAACATAGACCTTCCCTGCGTGAACAAGTAGCCCTTCAGGACCGGCACTGAAACTAGCATAAGGATTGTTTATTTTAATTTTTTTCTTTAAAGAAAAATCTAATAGATCAAAAATCAAGAGTTCTGAGGTGAGAAAGCATGTAACCAGTATCAAATTGTCACTCGAAGAGATCTCAATTGCCCATGGGTTTGAACCTCGACCAGTATCAATAGTATACAAAAGCGAAAAGTCACGACGATTGTAGATTGAGATAGAGTTTGATAGCGAATTAACAACAAAAATCTTATCAGAAGAGGTTGCTAAGGAGTTTGGGGATTTTCCTGCAAATGCAGCATACTCAAAGATCTTGTCAGCGACAGGATCGACAACACTGATTGAGCTTGAGAGAGAGTTTAACACAAGTAGCCCAGATTCTGTATCTGGGATAGTCGTAGATGGAACTCCAGGAAATCTTATGCAGGAGAAAGAGAGGAGAACATAGATTGTGAAGATGAATTTTTTCATATAGTAACCCTCAATCCAATCTTAAGATTAGGCCTTCGCATTGGAAGATCTTCAAAATCGAAGGGCTCTCCTATCACAAAGTTCTCGCCAGAGATCAGAAATTTTATATTCTGAGTTATGGTCAGGTTCATCATGAAAGAGAACAAGACCCAACCATCTCGGTAATCAGTATTTGAGATGTTCAAATATCGTTGACCTGTGTATGAACCGCTTATCAAGAATAGATGCCCTTCTTCGGTTTTGTATTTTAGAGAAATTGAGAAGATATTAAAGGGGCGTAGCGGTAGTTGATTTAAAAAACTTGAGGAATCTGCATCATTGTCGTAGCAGAAGAGTGTGGAAAAATTGAAATTCATGTTAAAGCTTGAGAGGTTTTTTGTAAAGACTAGGATATTTAATGAAAAATCGTAGCCAAAAGAGACTACACTCTCCAGGTTTGACGGTCTCCACAATCCTCCAGGACCTTGATTCCAGAGAATATAGTCTGAAATATCCTGATAAAAGAGATTTAACTTAACTGAACCAAGCTTTTTCAACTTGATGGTAAGCTCTGAATCGATGAAAAACATCTCTTCTGGACGGAGAGCAAGATTCCCGACAGCAAAAGAGCTACTCGGCCAGAAGAGATCCTGAAAGGAGGGTTGCTTCATGGCAAAGCCAGAGCTTACCCTTAGGCTTGAAAAATTATCATAGCTTGAGACAATCAAGAATCCAGCCTCAAGGTTGCCACTCCCCCGCACAGATAAATGGCTAGAAAAAAAATCAAAGCTACTTGCGCCACCTGCATTTAGGAAGCCTTGAAAAAAATCTTTTTCACTTCCATTTTTTGAGACTCGAAACCCACCATTTCCATGCAGTCTGAACCTTCCAATTACGCCAGCACCCTCCTCTAAATTATCTGAAATAAACTTTGAAGAGGAGAGCCCCTCTGCCTGTATCCCAAACTTCAGATGTCCTGCTGTCTTGTCAGACTTGAGAAGATAGGCAATATCAAGATTTGAGCCGTAATTAAAATTTCTAAAGCTTAGCACACCAGCAGAATTATCGGAATCATAATAATCTAGACTTGAAAGATTAAGCCCGAAGCCAATCAGGATTTTTCCTTTTTCAACCTTTTTCTCCCATCCAATAGTAGGAGAGAAGAATAACTTATTCAAATTAGCAGTATCATCGGGAAATTGAGTCGATCCTTGCCTGCCTTTCTGTTGAAATGCAAATGGAAGCAGAAAATCAAGAGATGAGCTGTTATCGATAAGCTTTTTTCCTGAGAACGCAATAGAAAAATTCATAGCCGCAGAGTAGATATCGAAAAAATCTCGACTTAATCCTGGAAAACGACCAGCATCGATTAGACCTTTGACTCCAAGAGAGTAGAACATATTATTCTTCAAGAAATCTGAATTAAAAAAATCAAGAATCATCAGCCCAGAGGTTCCAAAACCAATATTGACAAAGGTTCCAGGGATTGAAGATGCTCCATCCTTTGTAACGATATTTATTGCACCGCCAATAGCATCATCTCCGTAGATTGAGGAGGCATTCCCCTTGATAATCTCAATTCTCTCAACCATACTCAAGGGAATAAAGCTAAAGATCATCTCCAAATCAATCAACGGAGAGAGTTTTCGTCCATTTACAAGAATTAATATGCGTGTAGAATCAACCCCCCTGAAAAAAAGCGTAACCTCATTACCGCTTCGATTTACATAGACACCAGCAACACTTATCAAGATATCTAGAATATCATTAGCAGGCGACTCCATAATCTCCTGGCTATCTATAATCACCAGATTAGAATTTCCGCCACTTCCATAAATATCCATCGAATCAGCAAAGAGGACTGAAAAAGAGGTAATAATGAGAAAAAAAGCTGCAAAAATAGCCTTTCTACTGTCTAGCATTCAAGGCACCAAGACTATTTAAATCAAATCCTGCTGTCTGCTCAGTCTTATACGGATCAGTTATAATCTGATCGAAGGAATCAAAGCAAGCAGAATCACTAGCTGGCTCCGATATTCCAGGAATATCCACGACTCTAACAAATTTTATCTTATCAAGATTGACCAAATTCTCAGCAACCTCCCTAGTGCAGATTAGATCTGCAAAATCGAAGAGAACTCCCCAGCCAGACTTTGAAATTCCCGCAAGGTTGTTATAATTGCCAGGATAGATATAATCAAAAGCCTCTTTTGCCTCAGAATCCAAGACCGAAGATGGAAATCTAGCAAAGTTGACACCATCAGAACTTACCTCGACATAGGCTAACTCCGCAAAGACAAGCTCTCGCCCATCCACAAATTGAACCAGCCCATTCTCGAAGATGCAAATATCAGGACCAGGGAGATCTTCGACTTCAAACTCGAACTCTATCGTAACAAAGCCACCATTCCCCAACGAAAGAACATTATTTGCATCACCATTTGCAGCGCCTAAAGCCTTTTTCTCATCTTTATAGACCTCATTAGTAACCCCTTCTCCCGGAGAATACTCAACGACTCGATAACCCCATTGAGTTATCCGCTTATCAGAGAACTCTATCAGCCTAGATAAATTAAGCTTTTTCCCTAAAATATTCTCAAACTCCTGCTGTGAAAAATCATCAGTTACCACAATCTCTCGAACAAGGAAGCTCTCAACCGTGCTAATTTGCTTCAAATAAAGATAATAGACCCCAGCGCTATCCGGAACCTTCCCAATCTCTGAAAATTGCTCTGGATAGCTCTCTCTCTGCTGCGAGAATCCGCACAGAAGAGTAACACCATCCTCCAAGCTCTCAAACTCAATCTCAGCTCCCTTCGGATAGAATGTAGAAAAATAGTTTGAGACAATCGATTGATCTTTCCACTCCTTCAAATCTACCGAGTATAGTGAGTTTTTTTCACATGAAAAAAAGAATAAGCTGCTTGCAAGGCAGAACCAAGCAAGCAAGTTTTGATACAATTTGTTCAAATTATTTCCTCTTCACACCAGATGAAGCATAAGCAAAGGCGTAGATCAAACCTTTATCCTCAGCCTTATCGGCATCCGCAGTAGTCTTTAACGCTTCTGCACGGGTTGCAAACTCTTCAGTCCAGGTTGAAAAATCCTCTGGAGTTGTGCAGTATCCTGCCTGAGTGAAAGAGTAGGTCTCACCGTCGAGAGAGGCCCATCTAAAGACTCGATAGACAACCTTGTCTCCACTTTCAACCTCAAGGAGCGCATATCCCTTATCGAGATACTCAGTTGTACCAGACATACTTCCAGCAATATACTCATCTCCAGAATTGAAGTTGAGGCTACTACCATAGACAATCTGTCCCTCATAGCCCCCGGAAAAGGGAAACGCCCCAGAGGTAACAGTCGAGTAAACAATCTTTTCTTCTGAGATATTCCAAGTTTCGACAGTCGAACCACCATCGAAATCCGTAGTCAACACCCATTCTCCATTAACACTACTCTGTTTTGTGATGGGGTTGAAGCAACTTGCTGCAAATAATGCAACAAACGCGATGAAAAACAATTTTTTTTTCATTTTTTTCTCCTTCTTACGCGAAAGGAAAAACCGCCTGCAGGTCGATTTAACCACGGCTCTAGCAAAGTATCCTGACTCACAGGCAATTCCGCAGACACCTTCCCGATTTCTCAGTGGCATAGATCTACATCTTCCTGAATACAGTTGCGCGACAGTGCAGGATTCTCACCTGCTTCCATTGAACTAGAGCTAACGCAATACTAACAATATATTGAAATCTATTCAATACAGTATTGACAATTCAAACCACATCTATTTAAAGTATTACTAATAAAGTTTAGGAGTAAAAATGTCAAACAAAATTTTTTCAAAGGTTAACAAAGCGATTTACTATTCAGAGAAGGGTAATCCAAAAAAGTGCTACTCAAAACTAAAAAAGCTCGACAAGAAATATCCTGATAATGAATTGATAAACTTTAATATGGCTGTAGCATGTGAAAAGCTTGAAAAAAACACAAAGGCAGAGTTCTTTTACAGAAAGGCATTAGCTCTTTGTCCTGACAATTCCGAGACACTAAACTCTCTTGGCGCTTTTCTAATAAGAAAAGGAGAGCTAGCTGAAGCAAGGTCTCTTCTCTCTGAAGCTGTCAACATAGACAAGACAAAGGCTATCTATTGGAACAACCTCGGTGTCGTTAATTTCTTGCAGACTGACTATCAGGCAGCAGTAGGAAATTTCAAGATTGCCTGCGCTATCGATTCTGAGAATCCTGATATCTGGTATAATCTACGCGACTCATATGAAGAGATTGGTGAAAAAGAACTTGCAAAGCAAGCAGAGAAAAACTACCAAAGACTTACAGGTGAACAATGAAAATTTTTCAAAAAGAGATAAGCCTTACACCACAAAGACGTGGATTCAACCTAATTACTCAAGAAATTGTGAAAAAAATTCCAGAGATATCTGAGATTGAAGCTGGAATTGCAACAATATTTATCAAACACACCTCAGCATCGCTTACCATCAATGAGAATGCAGATCCTGATGTACGGATAGATCTTGAGACGCTTTTTAATAGAAATTTCCCAGAGAGGCTTCCAGAGTATCGACACACATTCGAAGGTTCTGATGATATGCCAGCCCACGCAAAGGCTACCGCGATTGGACAGAGCCTGACAATCCCAATTACAAATGGCAGGCTTAACATGGGAACATGGCAAGGAATCTATCTCTGCGAACATCGAAATCATGCTCACAGTAGACAAATCGTTGTAACTATTCTTGGTCAATAAGTGTTATATATGTAGAATACAAAAAAATAACGGGGCAATGCCCCGTATTAACTACTTTTTGTAATGCTTTTAACTTTTAATTATGTCTCACTTTTAAAACAAACGTTTTTACATTTAATTGCAATAGGAGTAGCAAATGGTACATTTTTTACTAAAAAAACTTTATAATAATGATAGGAAGAGAATTTATCTTTGTGATTAAACAAAAGTCTTTCCATATTGACACAATATCACGATAAAAGTCAAGTGTCAATAGTTTTTTGAGTTTTTTACAAAAAAAAATCCAAAACTTAAATTCTTCTCAAATTTCCTTGTTGATATCTCCAATTAATGCTATTTTTATATAAATAATCTAGGAGAAAACCCCATGAGCCATGTACGTTACGACGTAAACCAAAAGCCACCAGTCAAGAACTGGATATTTTTAAGCCTTCAACATGTCTTTGCTATGTTTGGAGCAACAATATTAGTACCTA
Organism: Spirochaetales bacterium; assembly: GCA_016936615.1. Lineage (GTDB taxonomy): Bacteria > Spirochaetota > Spirochaetia > JAFGXN01 > JAFGXN01 > JAFGXN01. The sequence continues at coordinate 49,859 of JAFGXN010000007.1, forward strand.
TAGTAACAGAACTATCTGTGTCAGCAGCACTTTTTACATCTGGAATAGGAACTCTACTATACATTGTCATAACAAGGGGAAAGGTTCCAGCCTATCTTGGATCATCTTTTGCCTTCATTGCACCACTACAGATGATTTCAACAAGTTACGGAGTAGAATATGCAATGGGCTCAGCCTTCTGTGTCGGAATTTTCTATTGTATTGTTGGAATAATAATCCGTTTCACTGGTACAAAATGGATAGAAAAGGTAATGCCACCAGTCGTGATTGGAAGCGTAATCATGGTTATTGGTCTAAAGCTAGCACCAACTGCTATGAGTATGGCCATGAATGGAAGTGGCGCCGAATACAAGCTAGAATATATGGCTATAGCCTTCTTCACACTTGGAGTAGCAATAACCTGCGCAATTGTCTTAAAAGGCTTCTTTAATGTAATTCCAATACTAATTGCAATAGTTGCAGGATATCTTTTTACCCTGATTCTTGGTCTTATTTTTCCAAATTCAGCATTCAATATAATAAACTTCACTGATATAAAATCAGCTAGCTGGTTCGCAGTAACAATGCCAAAGATGCCCAAATTTGCTATTATACCGATTCTCTCGTTTATAATTGTCTCTTTTGCAACCATTGCAGAGCACCTCGGAGATACAATGGTTATCGGAAAAATAATCGGTCGGGACATATACAAGAATCCAGGATTGAACAGAACACTTGCTGGAGATGGAGTTGCAACAGCCTTTGCCTCTCTCTTTGGTGGACCACCTAACACAACCTATGGAGAGAACATTGGAGTAATGTCAATAACACATGTCTACTCAGTCTGGGTTATTGGAGGAGCTGCAGTTATAGCAGCAATTCTCTCCTTCTTCTCAAAGTTTGCTGCACTAATTACAACAATTCCAACCCCAGTGATTGGTGGAGTGAGTATGATGCTTTTCGGAATAATCGCCTCAGCAGGGATCAGGACAGTCGTAGAGGCTGGAGAAGATTATACAGATAAGAAAAACTTAATCATCTCGTCTGTAATACTTGTAACTGGAATTGGTGGAGCATCATTAAAGATTCCACTTGGAATAACCAGCGAAAAGCTAGGATCTCTCAGCTTCGAACTAGCTGGAATAGCATTTGCGACACTACTAGGAATATTCCTCAACCTAATATTACCTTCTACCCTTAACAAGGATCTCGAAGAGGAAAAATTAGTAAAAGAGGAACTTTCTCAATCTAAACAGAACAAAGATTCAAAATAAATAGTTTCACGCAAAACAGCAGAGGATTTTTCTGACTCAACAAGAAAAATCCTCTTTTTTTATGCAAAAGAACCATAATGAATACAGAAAGTGAATCAAATATATCAAAATAGTCAAAAATCTACCACAAAATTTGCAAGTACCTCCAACTTTTACGATAATTAAGTTACCTAACAGGAGGCAACAAATGAAAAAAACTTGCAAAAAAATTTTACTTGGGCTGTTGCTAGCAACAATTGTAGCAGCATGTGGAGAAATCGACTTAGAGAACAAACCATTCTACTCAACAGGGAAAACTATACTTCCTAGCTACGATGGAGACCTTGAAGCAATAGCTGCAAAACTTCAAAGCAGAAATACCGAATGGAACTACGGAAATGCAATATATGAACTACATGCTCTTCTTGTAGATGATGCAGACTATGAGGGTAAAGGATACTTCAATATCTTCGACACACTACGAAGTGCAGATGAGCTCTACAAATCAGCATCATCTATTATTGGTAGCACAATCAGTAAAGCTGTGGCATCCCCAATCGACTTTGGCTTTGAAACTCAGACCTACACAAAATATTATATCTATGAGAATAGTGATAACACCTATGTACGACAGGTCTTTCTAAAAGAGACTGAGACAAATGTGGATATCCTCTGCCTAACAACTATCAACCGCGAAGGAACTACTTCCGGCAGCAAGAACAAATCTGTAACACAAGCAACCTATAACAAATCCTCAGGCGATGTAGAATTTGGAATGTTTATGGCAAACTATGTCGATACATCCTGGGAAGTTGTAAAGGCATATGCAGAAGGAAATGTCAACACATTTACTTTTACAACAAAAATATTAAGATCTGCTGCTGGATACAGCCATAATATAATTGGAAAAGGTGTCTCTAGCGAGACAGGATACTTCCTTCTAAAGCTGGCTAACAATTCAACAGATATAGCAGATGGAAAATTCTACAAGATAAACTCTAATGCTGATGTCGCAGCACTTCAGGCTCTAGATATTGCTGGTTTTGAAACCGCAGAATTAGCTGGCGATTCAACTGGCTATGCAGCAGGACTACCTTCAGCATACACAATGGAAACAGACATGCTTACACAACAACAGGTACAAGATCTAGTTCTAACTGTTACAATGGAGTAAACTAGCATAAGTAAAAAAAAACGGATTGAAGCTCAATCCGTTTTTTTATTTTTAATTCTTAGATTTATAACAACCTAACAGTCTCAAATCTGCTGTCTTGTTAGCTAGATCCTGCAAAAACCCATCTACAGTGGTGGTCTTACCTGCGATATCAATATCAGCGTAGAACATATACTGCCATGGACTACCAGCAATCGGCCGTGACTCAAGCTTTTTCATATTAAAATCATACTGCTTAAAGACATTAAGCGCCTCAAGCAAGGCTCCTGGCTGATCATCAACCGCAAAGACAAGCGAAGCCTTTGTTGTATCTGCCTCAACCTTAGGGACACCCCTTTGAATAACAACAAAGCGAGTATAATTTCGTGGATTGTTTTCGATATTAATCTTAAGAACCTTCATATTCCACAACACCGCAGAGTGCTCTCCGGCAATAGCGGCTAGACTAGGATCATTTTTCTGACTGATAAATTTGACAGATCCTGAAGTATCTGAATATGGAATAAGTTCAACATCACCTAAGGTTTCAAGAAATTTACTTGACTGAGATAGAGCCTGCGGATGAGAATAGACCTTTTTTATCTTATCAATAGAGCTATCCTGAGAGCCAATCAAACTATGCTCGATTCTGATTGAGTTCTCAGCTGTAATATGTACATCTGGATATTGGATAATCAAATCGTAGTTAGAGTGAACAGAACCTGCTAAAGAGTTTTCAACAGGAAGAATTCCATACTCTGCTGTGCCACTAAGAACAGCATCAAAGACATCCTTAAACCCTTTACAAGGCATAGAGACATACTTTGCTTTATCAAATGTCCGATACAAAGCAACTTCACTATATGCACCACTCTCACCTTGGAAAGCAACCTGAACCAAATCAGAAGTCCTCTCTGCTGAAACCTTTGGAATCTCAGTGAAACTTGTCGAAAGACGAGCAACCTCTTTTCGAACAACAGGTGCAAGCACCTCAATATCTCGCATTAATTTCTCAAATTGCTCTGGATACAGGGATTGTGGTCCATCTGACATCGCATTCTCAGGTTCATGGTGAACCTCCACAACAACTCCGTGAGCCCCTCCAGAGACCGCAGCCAATGTCATAGGCATTACACTATCGCGACGCCCTGTTCCGTGGCTAGGATCTACAAAGACAGGGAGATGAGTAAGTCTTTTTAAAACTGGAATCGCTGACAAATCAAGAGTATTCCGTGTCTCAGTCTCATAGGTTCTGATACCTCTCTCACAAAGAATAATCTTATCTGTTCCACTAGCGATCAAATATTCAGCAGCCATAAGCCATTCTTGAATAGTTGCAGAGATTCCTCTCTTCAACAATACAGGCTTACCCAAGGAACCAACCGCCTTAAGCAACTCGAAATTCTGCATATTTCGTGCACCAATCTGCACAATATCAACATATTTATCAAACAAAGCAACATCATTTGTAGAGACAATCTCAGTCATAACTGGCATACCGAAGGCATCACCAGCTTCGCGCAGATAGACTAGTCCCTCTTCGCCTAATCCTTGAAAAGAATAAGGACTAGTTCGTGGCTTAAATGCACCACCACGAAGAATAACAGCGCCTGACTTCTTCAGAAGCTCTGCAATTGTAAATATTTGCTCCCGAGACTCAATCGCACAAGGTCCAGCGACAGAGATAATTCTATCACCACCAATAGTAATCGGTCCGACATCAAAGACTGTGTCTTGAGCCTTAAACTCCCTCGAAGCGAATTTATAAGGCTTAGAAATTGGAAAAACCTTAGAGACACCAGGCCTCATCTCCACTTCCACCTTATCCAAACTACCAAGCCCAACAGCTCCGAGAACTGTCTCCTCTTGCCCATGAATCTCTTTAATCTTATACCCTTTATCTTTTAAGAAGGTTATAAGTGAATTTTTTTCAACATCAGTTATGCTTTTTTTAAGTACTATTACCATAATTTAAATTATCTTAGTAAATCCTTACTGTCAATATAGCCAGGACACTTTTTGCGACTATTCAAACTAAAAAGAAATTCTGATATTTTTCTCCACTAGACAAGCCTTTCTAAGCTCTTTTTTCAACTCTTCACGATAATCCATTATGTCTGAAATATAATAAAGCGTAGATTTAGGTGCCCCACCCCGAGAGACACGCCCGCCACCAGCATTGTACCATGCAAGAGCAACAACCTCATCCTCAGTCTGATTCAAACAGTATCGCAAATGAGAAATTCCCAGCTTAGTATTAAGCTCAGGATCAAAGAAATCCTTAACATTCAACCACGGAAAAGAGAAATTATTCAACTGAAACAGACCCCTATCAATTGAGATAGCGTTTTTATTAACCGCATCTGTGGTAAACCGACTCTCCTTCCAAGCAACAGCAAAGGCCAAATCGGCTGGAACATCATAGACAATAGAATTAGCAAGAATCTGAGCAGATATCAGCCGAGAACCAGTCCTCTTATCAAAAAAATCAAGAACAAACTCCCTTGTATCAGGATTCTTAAACAAAGTCTCAGCAAGGGAATTCCCCTCATCTGAAGACAAAATTACAACCTTATCTCTTTGAACATGTGATCGATCCTTCACAGATACACAAAAGGTTAGACTCAAACAAAGCAAACATACCAGGATGTTTACAGAAATCGAAATATTCTTTTTCATTTTACCCCTATCAACAAAGCAACTATAAATTTTGGTGCTTAAAATATATAAAATGCTGGAAGCATTTTAAGAATTTATAAATACAACAAATTCAAACTTGTTTCAAGGTAGACAACATCGAATTTAGAGAATTTAAAGGCTTATCAGAGCAAATTCTGCGGAATATCAAGATCTCCGAGCGTAATCATCTCGGCGAGGGCTGATTGACACTGTCGCTGAGCCATCTCAATCTGCCCGAGCATCCCTGAATCGACAAACATCATCTCCTCTTTCAAATAACCAGCAGAATCTTCCTCCATATTTGATAAGACCAAATCCTGAATCTTTTTGCTACTCCCCTTCAGAGCCATAGCCAAGACAACTGGATCAATCTGCTTCACAAATCGCTGAATAGATTTTGGCGAAAGATAAATAAGCTCATCAAAGAGACAGATTCTTTTTCTTATGGAAAAAAATAGATTTTTATTTTTCGTTTTGATCATATCGAGAAATTGATGCGCCTTCTCAAGATCAAACTCAAGCAAAGCAGATAAAAGCTTATCTTCTAATGGAAGAGAGAGAATCTTACCATTTTTCTTCTTCTCCAAGAACCAGTTTATCTCATTTATCACAGATCCAAGATAAATTTTCAACTGCTCTAACTCATCAGCATCAGGAATTGTTGAAAAAAGCTTAATCGAACCATCTACAAATGCTTCAAGCTGCTGATTACTCATATTATTATAGATAGATACTGCCTCATCATATGGGATCAACAGATAAATTAGGCTCTTCATCTCCGCGTCTAAGTTGTTTGTTAATGACTCTAATGTCTGAAATTGAAAAATTGATGCCATAATACCTTCCTATTATGACATCAAGTATAATTAAGATATGAAAAATGTCAAATTTTAGCGTACGAGACTTGTTCCAAGCTTAGACTTTAATTCATTCTCAAGAGTCAATAGCTCAGCCTCTGCCTGCTTTCGCTTTAGTCTTCCTTCTTCCTGAATCTTTAGAGTTTCCTCAATAGTCGAAATCAAATCAAAATTAACTTTTTTCAAAGTCTCAATTTCTACTATTCCTTTCTCATTCTCTCTTGCAACTTCCACCGATCCTTGTTTTAACATCTCAGAATTCTTGAGTAACAGATCATTCGTTGTCTTTGTAACAGATTTCTGAATCTCTACCGCCTTTTTTTGTCTGAACAAACTAATAGCAATAACAATTTGATTTTTCCATAGAGGAATAGTATTAAGTATCGACGACTGAATCTTCTCAACAAGAGTTTGATTATTACTTTGTATCAATCTAATTTGAGGTGAAGTTTGAATCGAAATCATCCTGCTAAGCTTCAAATCGTGAACTCTTTTTTCAAACCTTAATACAAATTGCTCTAAGTCGTGAAAATTTTGAGCAATCGAAGGATCTTGAGTTTCTTCTGCTTTTGCTTTTAAAGCAGGTAAATCTGTTGCCAAAAGATCTTTAATCTTAGCCTCACCCGCAGCAATGAAACAATCCAAATTTCTCAAATACTCTTGATTTTTCTCATACATAGTATCAAGCATTGCTATGTCTTTAAGCAAGTTCAAGCGTGAAGAATCTAACTGGTCGACTATCTTCTCAATCTGAACACTAACTTTGTCATACCTAGCAATAAATTTTCTTGTGGCGTTCCAAAGATTTCCAAGGATAGGAATGCGAGAAGCACCCCCGTCTAATTTATCAACCTTCAAGTCCTTAACCTTAAGAACAAGATCTGTAAGAACATCACCGACATAACCAGTATCTTTTGAACGAATTTCACTTAGAATAGTATCCGCAAAAGTAGAAATCTCTTTCTGAGCATTTACACCAAAGACAACAATATCGTTTGATGATGATATGTTTATTTGGTTTTTTATCTCCTGAATTTTTACCTTATCTGCTTCCATAAAAGAAATAGACTCAGACTCATTTTTTTTCCCTTCCATAAAACATCTCCTTATTTTTTATCTAAACCATCCATTTTTAATGCTTGTTCTAAAACTTTCAGTTCGCTATTTAAATCTAAAACATCATCACTAAGCAAATTTTCCAATTGCTTCTCAAAAGCTACCGAAATTTGATCGAGTAAAGATTCTACATTCGCTAACGTCGCAGAAATTCCCTGAGATTGAATTCCGTGACTGGTTAAATTCCTATATTTTTTTATTATGTTGATTGTAGTATCAAGATAGTAATTCAAAAAACTCTTTGCGCTCTTAACATCTTTAGGATCTTTCTTAAAGTTTTCAAAAATTCTATTAACAACGTCTATAATCTTTGAAATTTTTTCTTTTATATGAGGCTCTTTTTCTGAAGAATATAAATCCTTTATAACCTGAAACTTAGCCATTCCATCACGCATAGCTTCTTCGTAATCCTTCTGGGAAAGACCACCAAAATCTAATGCAACTTTTTTTCTTGAAGAAAAAATCAAATCAAATCCTATATAAACACCAACCGCGACCAACCCAGCGCCCCATACTGGGAGTTTAATAAGAAAACTAAAAACTAAAAAAGATAAAACAGCAAGAGCAGGCGGAATGATGTATTTTTTTATATTCATTTTTAAATTCATCCTACCCCTCTAACCTTGAAATATCAGCAAGAAAGAGAGTCTTCAAACTTTGTCCGAGTTCATTCTTATCAGAAGCTGACATAATCCGAGCACCTCCATTTTCTAAATTTGAAAATAGATTAGAAGTAATATCAAATCCGACAAAACTAACAAGAATATTATTTGTATAAACAGGGAAATTCCCATCTCGAAAATTATTTTTATTAAAGACAATCGCATCCAACACAATCTCAGGAAGAACCCCAGAAGTATTAGCACCATCTGTAACAATAATCAAACTCTTAAAGATAGTTCCAGACTGTGCTAGAACTTCAGAACCATACTCAAGAGTCCTACCAAGTGCAGTTGGTCCTTCAGGTAAAAAATTATCAGGGTCTGATACAATGGATTTCAATTCCGCAAACGAACCTGAATCCATTTCAGTTAACTCAAAAAGAGGCTTAACCTCAGAGCTAAACCCAACAAGAGCTAATTTTAGAATCAAGCCACTATTCTTTTCTTTTTTGTAAAAATCTTCAAAAAATTCTACAATATCTTGTAAAGACTCGGATGCTTGAAGATATTTTGCTCGAAAATCTTTCCCGCTTGCAGGGGTATCAAACATAGATCCCGAACAATCAACACCAATAAAAATTGAAAGCCCTAGATCATCCTGCGAAGACAGGACTGGCTTGAAATTTTTTGAGAACGTTAACTCATAACTATCTTTGACTAATACAATCGATGTCTCATTACTTTCTTCACTATCACTCAACTGAATATACAAGAAGACAAGTCCAAAAAATACAACAATGGCTATCGAGATTAAACTCTTTTTTTTCTTTTTATCACTCACTTTCCCACCTCTAAATTAAAAATCATATCATTAAAATAGTTCACAATATCAACGAATTCATTTTTTCCATGCATTATGCGTGAATTTTCTTCTGGTCTCGGAACATCAGTAGTAGAAACAATATTACCCTTCTGCATTACCCATATTCTATCACCAAGAAAAACAGCTTCAGCAATGTCATGCGTAACAATAATAACAGTAAGCTCATTTGAAGGCTTATAAAATAGTAATTCCGCCATCAAATCCTGCATTTCCCACCTTATCTTCCGATCTAATGCGCCAAAAGGTTCGTCCATCAAAAGAATTTTCGCATCCATACTCAATGATCTTGCAATAGCAACACGTTGTTGCATACCCCCAGAGAGCTGAGATGGATACTTCTTTTCAGCTCCAGTCAGATACATTCTATCAACCCAGTATTTTGCAATCTCCTGAGCCTCTTTTCTTTTTTTCTTCTTCACATGAATTAAAGGATAAGCAATATTGTCTAAAACATTCAAGAATGGAAAAGACGAATATTTTTGAAAAACCATTCCTCTATCCTGACTTGGTCCAGAAACAGAAACTCCTCCCATGAATAGCTCGCCTCCAGATGGTTGCTCCAATCCTGCAATTAATCGTAACAATGTGGATTTTCCACAGCCTGAGGGACCTAAAAGAGAAATTACCTCAGGCATCCCAGCAATATCATCAATTTTGAAGGATAAGTCAGGAAGAACTAGATGATCACCATATTGTTTTGTTAGATTTTTAGCTTCTAAAATAGGATTAGGTCGAACATTTTCTGAGATTCTAGAGGCTTGAAGAGTAGCTAAATTATGAAAAACCTCGTTATCTATCTTAGGTTCGATATTTAATTTATTTTCCATTTCGTTGTCCTCTGTCATGCTTGAAAATTAAGTAATGACCAAGCTTAAAAAGATAAGAAAAAATAAATGCAAATAAAATTATAACAAAAAATATAGCATACATTTCATCTACCTTAAATCTCCTTTGGCGAGCAATGAAAAGCCAACCAAGACCATTTATAGAATCGCCTCCTCCGGAGTTAATCATTTCCGCAAAGATGATATATCCCCAACCAAGACCAAATACAGCAGCGAAATGCTTCCATATCCTTGACAGAGCAGATGGAACCACAATTAAAACAATCGTTTTTACTTGAGAAAACCCCAAAGTATATCCGGTACTTAATAAAATATCATCAACTTCATCAATTTCCTTTATGACAAGCCCAAGAAGAACAAAAAACATACTTAAAACGAGAAAAATAATCTTCTGCTGCTCCCCAATACCAAAAAAGGCCATTGTCAGCGGAATCAACGCTGCAATCGGAATAAAAGTCCCAACTATCAAAGCAGGATTCATAAAGCTTCTAAACGCCTTAAAACAGCTCATCAATACACCAAGAGGCAGAGCAAAAAGCACAACAAAGAAAAAAGCAGTTAACTCCCTTCTTAAACTTATCCAGATTGCATAAATCAAGGACTTTCTCCATTGAAACTTCTCAGAAGAATCATTAGTTCCCCTTATCAACGAAGGAAAGCTTCTCAGAATATCTACTGGATGGGGCAAAACATTCTGAGACAAGACAGGATTGGGAATTCTCTCTTCTTCATATTTAAAACCAGTATAACTGATTACCTCTCTAATCTCGATATGTTGGCGAGGGGATAGATTTTTCTTCAACAAATACTGATCTCCAGAAGAATTTTTATAATAAGACTCATTGATCAAGAGAATATCTTGCTCATCATAGAGATTTCCAACAATAGCTCTCTCAAAGTCATCTATGTCAATTCTAGACAAAGGTTTCCGCACCGTAGTAACAGCAATCCAAAGAGACAAAATAATAAGCACAAATAACGCACTATATAAGAATTTTTGATATTTTGGAATATCCCTTCTTATCCTTATTTTCTTCATTTTACACCTTTCTACTCAAATGAAAAGAATTTTACTTCAACTCGACGATTTTCATTTTGATCATCATTGTTAACTGGCATATCCCAGCCCATCCCTTCAGTTAAAATTCTATCAGAATCACAACCAAATTTTTCTACAAGAACCTTCTTCACAAATTCCGCTCTTTTTTTGGAAATCAGCTTAGCCTGAGCAGAGGCTTCAAGATATTGTTGCATCCCCATCGCCTTAAACTCTTCAACTTTACTTGTATCAAGGTGCCCTACAAGCTTAACCATAGTTGTTCCTAGAATATTCATTTGATCACTTATCTTCCTGATCATTTTAAGATTTTCTGTTGCCTCAAGAGATCCAGAACTCAAATCAAATTCAATCCTTTGCGATTGAAAATTTATTTGAAAATCATCAGTCAAAACAATCCTACTTGATTCTAAATCTACTATATTGAAATTTTCTTTCTTATTAAAAGAGGTTTTAACATTATTTTTGTGATTTGAAAAATGCCCTTTTTTCTTCAAAGACAACAGCGATGTCTTATATATAACTGATTCTGCATCAAAATTTGAAGATTTAGCCAATGTTCCAATATTCTTGTAATACTCCTGAGAAAGAAAGAAAAGCTTATATGCTCCAATTGAGTTTTCCAAATCAAAAAACATCAAATTCTCAGCAAAGTTAGCAAGATGAACATCTCCCAACATCAGAGATGCTTCCTTTGATCCACCAGAAAGACCAAAAAACTTAGCCATATTAGAATAAACTACCTCTTTATCTTTCTGAAAGATGTCATAACCTTCCATCATAGACTTAGAAAATGCTTCAACAAATTCCGGATATTCACTAACAAAATCTGCACGGGCAACATAACAATCAGCTATTAATTGGTTTGCATCCTTAGAGGTTATCAGCAACTTTGCACCTGTAACATAAGACTTACTAGAAGGATCTGTTATATCATATATGAATGGAGACCAGGTTACGCAGGCATCAATTGACTTATCTTTCTCAAAGACCTCTTTAGCAACAATGGCATCAGCAACATAATAGATCACCACATCACTTGGTTGTAAATTAGATTGAGCAAGAACCCATAATAAAAAGAAGTTCGAAGGAGTATTCCCAGACGTAACAATCTTTTTTCCTTTTAATTCCTTAGGGTTATTTATATTTCCACGAACAACAACACCATCTCCACCAAAAGACCAATCAAATATCCCAAAAACCTTTGGCATTATCCTCTTATCAACCTTTAAAGCATCATATAATAATGGAACCATATCCATTGTAGACCAAATAATAGGGTATTTTCCATTTGCATATCCTTGCAATTGAACTGTAGGATCTTCTTCTCTAATTAAATTTACACAAAATCCTCCATTCTTATAGAACTGAGAATCTAACGAAGGCTCCAATCCTCCATTAGCAGCAATAAGGCCTGCATAACCGCCCCAAGTCAATAAAGGAACATCAATAACTGGAACAATTTTTCCTCCAACTTCCTTTTTTTCTAAAGAAAAACCACTACTTCCATTTATTTTTATAGCCTCAACAGTTGTTTGATATGATCCTCCAGAAGAATCCTTTCCTATATATTTAGGAAGAACAGAAACTAAAACTCCAGCAACAACCACAACCGCTAAAACAGCAATACCTATAATCTTTTTTTTATCCATATGAAATCTCTCCCTTACTTTATTGCATCAAGCATAAATTTACCAGAAATAACCTGCTTTGGATCAACATTGAAATCAGAGGGTAATTTACCATCTTTTTTGTAAAGCTCAGAAGACTTCTGAAAAATACTAAATCCTGAAATCTCAAGAGAATCATTAAAAAAATCAGAATTCTCTTCTTTACCACCAATAACAACATCTCCAAACATCAACATAACTTCCTCAACTCCACCAGGAATACCAAACAATGAGGCAATATCTTGGGCAACCGAACTCTTATCCGCAAGAAAGAGTTCATATCCTTCGATCATTGATTTAACAAAGGCCTTAATAACATCAGGATTTTTCTTAAGGAAATCTGCTCTTGTTACATAAACATCTGCAATAACACCAAAACCCTCTGAACCTACCGCTGTAGTCATGATTAACTCAGAACCTTTAACAAATGAGTCCTTAGAAGAATCAGTAATATCATAAATAAAAGGAGACCAAGTAACGCAAATGTCAATAGAGCTATCATTCACATAAGTATCTTTAGCTTTTATAGCATCCTCTGCATATATAATCTTTAAAGAAGTAGGATCAATATTGTTTTTATCTAGATACCACAAGAAAAAATAGTGTGATGGCTGATATTGAGGTAAAACAACTGTTTTGCCAACCATATCAGTAGCATTCTTAATGCCATTTCTAGCAACAATTCCATCCCCACCCGCAGAATAATCAAAGACACCTATTACCTTTGGAATAGTTCTTACATCCTTGCTTAATGAATCATATTGAAGAGGAAGCATATCCATTGTCGACCAAATAATAGGATAAGAACCATTTGAAAATCCTTGTAAATGCAAAGAAGGATCTTCGACTTGAACCAACTCAACTTTATATCCTCCATTTTTATAAAAAAGAGATTCCTCGTTAGGACTCGCTCCTCCATTTGCCGCAAATAAGGCTGCATACCCACCCCAAGTAACTAAAGGAATAGTTATAACTAACTCTTTCTCTTTTTTCTCTTTCGAACAACCAGAAAAAACAACCAAACATGCTAAAATAGCAAAAATTATCTTTTTCATATAATCTCCTAAATTTTAATATGTAAAAATAATATCACATGAATATAGTTTTATCAATTATTACATTTAATAAAAAGAAAAGACTTGACCAAATAAGAACATATGATTATTATTAATTTATAAAATATAGCTAGAAGGAGGGCTCATGACTATAAGTTTTGCTAGCGGAAAAGGTGGAGCAGGAAAGACATTTCTATCAGCACACAGCCTTGATTTTTTTCTTAAAAAAGGAACTAAGGTAGCTCTTGCTGATCTAGATGTGGAGGAGCCAAATTCCAAAATTTTCTTTGATATAGAAGATCTCTCAAAAAAAGAGGCTTTTGCATATGTTCCAGAATTTATAAAAGAGAATTGCACAGAATGTAACCGTTGTCTTGGCTTGTGTAAGTTTAATGCATTCACTAAGCTTCCTGGAAGTGCGATTATCTTTAAGCAGATGTGTCACGACTGCGGATTATGTTACTATGCATGTAAAAATGGTGCAATTGTCCGGACGAAAATGAGAATTGGCGAGGTAAAAAGCTATAATTATAATGGTGCAAAGATTTTTGAAGGATTATTAGATATCGGAATGGAGCAAGGGGTTGTGCTTATTAAGCAGGTAAAAAAAGAGGCCCTCGCAGAGGAGCTAGAGCTTCTAATTCAAGACTCAGCCCCCGGAACAAGTTGCTCGTTTGTCGAGACGATCTCAGAATCAGATATAACATTCATGTCAATCGAGGACTCCCCAATGGGAATTCACGATGGGGAGATTGCGATCAAGGTGCTTGAAGAGATGAAGAAGGATTTTTACATCATAATTAATAAGGATATAGAGTCTAACTACTCACAAGGATTTAGGAAAAAGTTTAATGAGAAGATTATTGCAACAATTCCTGAGAAGAAGGAGATTGCCTCTCGTTATGCTGAAAAAAAACTCTCCCCCGAGGACGCAGATATAAAAAAGGCGATGAATGAGATTTTTTCTATTGTAGAAAAGAAGAGGGGTGAAAAAAAATGAAGACTATCACGGTTCTCTCAGGCAAGGGCGGTACTGGAAAATCAACAATAACCGCAATATTAGGCAAGGTTCGGGAATCTGTTATTCTCGCAGATTGCGATGTAGATGCAGCAAATTTAAATTTTTTCCATAAACCTATCCAAAGCACAACTATACCATTCTACGGAAAATCCATAGCAGAGATTGACTTCTCAATCTGCAACAATTGTAAAAAATGTGTTCACCACTGCAAATATAACGCAATAGACAGCAGAACCCTGATAATTGATCCGCAGGCGTGCGAGGGTTGTAGCTTCTGCGAGTTTGTCTGCCCGCAGCATGCTATTTCGATGAAACCACACAACAATGGTCTAGTCTTCGTATCGAAGAGTGAAGATCGAGATATAATCCACGCTGATCTTTTCCCTGGTCAAGACAACTCAGGCAAGCTTGTATCAGAGGTGCTCAACCATGCTAGAGAAAAAGGTGAACTGCTCGGCTACGAGACTCTTCTCTGCGACGGGCCTCCAGGAATTGCCTGCCCTGTAGTAGCATCAATAAACCAGACTGATTTTATCTTAGCTGTTACAGAACCTAGCGAATCTGCATTACATGATCTGAAGAGATTAGAGGAGCTTAAGAATTTCTTCAATCTAAGAGGTGGGGTAATTATCAACAAGTCAGATCTATCTGAGCAATTAAACTCGAAGATAAAGGCTTATGTCGACGAGAGTTCGTGGGAGATTATTGGAGAGTTGAAAATGCTTCCTGAGATAAGACAGTTAAGTATGAACGAAAAATTTGAAATAAGTGACAAGATAAGAGATATTTTTGAAGATTTTTCAAAAAAGATAGACTTTTCAATCAATAAGGAGATAAAATGATAGTATTAACAGCATTTGAAAACAATTTAGAGTCAAAGCTTGATCCAAGGTTTGGCCGTGCTAGCGGTTTCATATTAGTAGATCAAGAGACAAACAACCACTCGTGGCTTGAGAATTCTCAGAACATAAACTCTGCCCACGGCGCAGGAATACAGGCTGCGAGTAATGTGGTTCAGAACGGAGGCAAGGTTCTCATCACGGGAGCAATAGGACCTAAGGCGTTTATGGTTCTAAACGAAGCAAAAGTTGAAATCTTCACAGGCGATACAAGCAAAAGTGTTGCAGAAAATATTGAAGATTTCAAGGCAAATAGATTAACAAAAGTAAGCTCTGCTACAACAGTAGGCTTAGGCTAAGGAGAAATTATGAAGATAGCAATTCCATGCGTAGAAGGAAAGCTGTGCGCACACTTTGGTCATTGCAATGAATTTGCAATTATTACAACCGAAGGCAAGAAAATTGTAAAAAATGAGAGCGTATTACCACCACCACACGAACCTGGTGTTTTACCTGCTTGGTTACACAATGAGCACAATGTGAATGTAATTATTGCTGGCGGAATGGGGGTAAGAGCTCAGGAGCTTTTTGCTCAGAACCAAATTACAGTAAAAGTTGGCGCACCTGCTCGAAGGCCAGAAGAGCTAGTTGAAGCACTCTTAAACGAGACTTTAGTGACTGGAGAGAACCTCTGCGACCACTAAGAATTTAATTTTACCCCCAAGAAGGATAGCTTTGTTGGGGGAATTCTTCAAATTTTATAGAAAATTACCATCAAGAGAGATCTGATTTGATAGAATAGGTATCTTTACCTCTCTTCTTCGCCTCAGCTAAAGCTGAATCAGCAAGACTGATAAGAGTGTTGATATCTTGCCCCTCATAATTTAATAGATAAATTCCAACTGAACAAGAGAACTTTTCAAAAACAGCCTTCTCAAAGCTATGTCCCAAATCTTGCTCTAAAGCCTCAATAAAAAGCTCTTTTCGACTGATAGTCTCGAGCAATCTCTTTGCCAATGCTTCAGCCCCAACGCCAGCACTACTTGTAACAAAAATAACAAACTCATCTCCACCAATCCTAACCGGAATATCGTTTTTTCTGACAAGCTCCTTAAGAATAGCTGCAAACTTCTTCAAGACAATATCACCTGCATTATGGCTAATTATATCGTTTACAAGCTTAAAATTGTCTAAATCGATATAGAGAATCCCCAGTACAGGTTCACGATACAACTCACTTACTAGCGAAGGATCTGCTAATTTTGCACGGTTAAAAAGTCCTGTCAACGTGTCTGTAAAAATCTGATTTTCTAACTTAGCATTCATCTCTCGTAGCCAGCCAGTTCTAACACGCAAATCTGTCTCATGACGAAGTAGCGACTCATCGAGCTCCTTATTCAATTTACCAAAATTCTCGACCAATAACTGACTATGAGAAAGGATAAAGATGAAGATACCAAGCGAAAAGAAAGAGAGGTAATCCAAAAGTCCTGCATAAAAACCAAAAATCATCTCAAGAACAACCGAAGCGGAGAGAAACAACCAGGAGATTAGATGAAACAACTCCCCTTTTCCAACTTTTTTCACCATCTTTATATACAAATAGACAACATAGAGACTTCCAAGACCTACGAATATATTTAAAATTCCTAGAAGCAAATAGACAACACTCCATGAAGCAAAAATTATTATTCCAGCTACAAAGAAGGCAAACAAACTAAAAATAATTAAAATAAATCCAGTTTCAATATGAGTTTTTACATGAAAAAGGATAAATAGAGAGAGAAAAACTACAGCAATAGGATAAGCAACAGCACCAATCCTCATCATAAGTTGAGCAGATATGTAATCGTAAAAAAACGAAATAACATAAGAGTCGTAAGAAATTAGATATAACATACAAGCGAAAGAAAAAAGTGAAAGAAAAAGATACTTTGGCTCTTTTCTGTTGTTTAAGAAAAAAATAAGAAGATAAACCGAAACAAAAAATAAAATTCCCCAGATTGTAAAATATAGACTAAGATATGAATAGAAAAACCTGTTAACAGACTTCTCTACACCAAAAACAGGAAGGTAATCAATCCCACTTATACCAAAACTTTTATTAGAAATCCAAAAGAGTAACTCCAGTGTCGTAGAATTTTCTATATAAGAGATACGTATCTTCAATGCTTCCTTTGTTTGCGATGGATCTACATTAGGGTCTCCAGAAGAGCCACTATAAGCACCATTTACAAATAGGCTATTCGATGTCCAAATTGCTGGGACAAAGATTGCATAGTTCTCATCAAAATTCTCAGGAAGAAGGATCTTTAATTTGAGGGTAGCAGACATCTGCGTGGGGAATCCTCCATTTATCAATGAAGACCAAGAATCCCCTCCTTCATATATTGCAGCCTCAGAAGTATCAGAATTTATCTGAGGATCTAAAAATGTATTAGGGAAAAGCAACCATTGACCATCTATCTTAACCATAGGATTTTTATCAAAATCCCACTGACTTAAATCTAAGACACCCTCTTCAGCCCTAACCCTTGGCGAGAGCCCACCGCAACTGACAATTAAAAATGTGAATAATCCAAATACAAAAAGTAACGCATTTGATCTCATCTAACCTCTCAATGCCTTAATCAATTCAGGATTGTCGGCAAATTAACACCTGAACTCTCCAAACTACTCTGAAGGTCTTGAATCAGATGAATATTCTTCTCTCCAATTGAAACAATCTCATCAGCCTCATCCTTAATAACTAGAGAATCCATAGAAATACTCTCAATAGCATTCAAGATTTCGTTACTTGACGCAGCAATTGCATCAATACTCTTTGTTCCTTCAAGAACCTTAATCAAAGTCTCATCTACAGACTCGTTAACTCTCACATCAAGAGACCTTAAATTATAAACCATTCTGTGGATTTCACTTGTTCCAGAGTTTATCTCAGAAAGACCAAGAGAGATATTGCTAAAGGCAGTATTTATCCCAGAAATCAGCATAGAGATTGAAGAAAAATGGTCTACAACCTCCTGATTTATTCCAACTGTCTGATCAACCTCAACCTCATTTGATTTGATTATCTCTTTGATCGCCTTTGAGTTCTTTGTAGCCTCCTCGGCTAACTTACGAATTTCTGACGCAACAACAGAGAAACCCTTTCCCGCATCACCAGCATGGGCAGCCTCAATAGAGGCATTCATCGCAAGAAGATTAGTCTTATTTGCTATATCAGTAATAACCTTAACGACATTAAGCATCTTCTCAGCTGATGCCTTAATATTTCGAACCGACTCTGTAGATTGCTTCATCTTCTCAGAAGCACTCTCCTTAGCCTTATTTATCTCGATAGCAATCGCCTGTTTTTCACTAGCAATCTTTGTCATAACAGTTATCGACTCAGTCATAGCCTCAATTGCAGCAGAAGACTGCTCTACCGCAGCAGACTGATTGATCATCTCATCTTTTACAATTTTTTCCTTCTCCTCAATAGTTGCATAGATATTCCTAGTCTCTTCGACCTGTCCGTTCAAATTATCCATCTCTTGAGTCATCAAGGCTAATCTGTTTGAGATTTTAGTTGAAAGCTCAAGCGACTTACCTGACATTGTGCTCAAATTCCTGCTATTATCCAATCCCTCAGAGACTGTAAACAAAAGTGAGGACATCTTATGCATCTTATTCTCAGCATTTTTTTCTGCTGAATAGAGATGATTAAAAATATTGTTATTAGTTCGAATAATCTGCCAAGCAAAGAGGTTTGCTACAGAAAAGACAATAAAATCAAAAATAGTCTTAGTCAAGACCGCAGAGAGACTAACCTCACCCCCAAGACTTTCGGGAATTATACGAAAACCCAAGACACAAGCATATATGATAATTCCAATTACCCACGAAATTAATGCTTGATATGATGAATAACCAAGAAAGGCTAAAGCTAGAATCGCAGGCATCAGATACAGAAAAAAGGTCATATTATAAAGCATCGCAGGATTTTCTATACGAAAAGCTGGTAGCGCAATACCTAAAAGAACTGCCCCAAAAATCATTAGGTTACTCGAAATCTTAAAATTCCCTCGCTGCAAAAAGAACAAAGAGACACAGAGTATGACCCCTATAAAGATATCTGCGACCGCAGCCCCTAGTAGAAGATAATTTAAGTCTGAAGAAAAAGAAGAAATCAAATTCATAAGACCTGTTGCGAAGAATAAAAATATTCCCACCATGTTTATAATTATTAGTGCGTTAACACGATAAAGGACATCTGCTTGGTCAATGTCATAGTTTTTCTTAAAAAAATCAAAAAAGTTGTTAGTTTTCATAGGCTACCTTCTCTACTAAATATTCCTAACATTAACTATAGTTGATTGATATTAAAAAATAAAATTTTTCTTCCAAATTTCTCAAAAAATTCTATTTTTCACTACTTTTCTTGCTAAAAGAAGAGACGCAATCTGCAAAGAATAGGCATCACAGCCATTCTCAAGATAATCGGCTAAATCCTTAGCATGCGAGAAAATTGTACCTTGTGAAAAACCCTTAGCTTCAAGCCGTAGGGGATCTAACTCGAGAAATTCCGCATAATCTTGCGTCGAATTGCTGCGATGGCGGAGGATTGAATGACATCCTTCAGGGGATATTACAGAAAAAAAGGAAAAATCCAACATGTAGAGATTTTTTTCTGAAGCTAGAGCAATTGCGCCGCCGCTTCCACCCTGGCCGGTTACGAAGGTGAAGACTGGAACTCTTGCATTTCCAATCCTGCCTGTCAGCTCGGCGATTATGCCGGCACTGTTCTCCTGCTCGGCGCGCGCCCCCGGAAAGGCGCCTGGAGTGTCAACAAAGCAGACTAACGGGATATTACAGAACTCAGCCTCACTGAGAATCCGCAAAATTTTACGGTAGCCTCCTGCATTTGCCATAGAGAAATTATATTCGAGGTTCTCGTCCCAGTTTTTTCCTTTGTTAAAATAGACGACAAAGAAAGGTAGCTGGCCGATAAAGCCGACTCCGGTGAAGAGAGCCTTATCGTCGCAAGATACCCTGTCGCCGTGAAGCTCAAAGAGGCTTGAAAATACAGAATTTGCAATCTGCGATGAATGGATATGAGACTGGGAACGGATAAATTTCAACAGATCCAATGAAGTTTTATGCTGAGAAAAAAACTCATTCCGCCGCGGTAATCTATCGCCGAGGAAGTCAGCCTTCCGCCTGCGCAGATTGCTCAAGTTCTCCCGCCGCAGCTGATTTCTCGCCGGCAAGTGATACCGCTTAGAAAATGTATAGACATAAAGAAGATTCTTCAGCGCGGCAGGCAGATTCCTGCGATGTAGAACCATGTCCACCTTGCCGCAGGTCAAAGCCCCTTCTGCAGATTGAATAAATGGATCAATCTCCTCGCCGATAGTGTCCCGAATGACAGAAGGACCAGCAAAGCCGACAAACGCGCCTTTTTCTGCAATAATAATATTCCCAAGACTCGCAACGCTTGCGGTAATCCCCCCCGAAGTCGGATTAGTCATCACTACGAAGAGAGGAATCCCCTTGCGCCGCATTAGAATGCTGTTAGCCGACGCCGTGCGCATAGCCTGAAGCGAAGCAATCCCATCCTGCATCCTCGCACCGCCGGAAGCAGTAAAGACAACAAGCGGCAGAGACTTGCGGATTGAACGCCTTGTAATTTTTTCCAGAACAAGACCTTCTAAATGACCAAATGATCCGCCGATAAAATCAAAGTCCATAATCGCAAAGCAGAGCCTCATCCCCGCAAGCCTAGCCTCGCCGGCAAAAATCGCAGAACCAAGACCTGACTTTTTCCTTGCAGAATCTAAATCTTCTATATAGTTAGGAAAAATTGACTGAACCTTCTCATGAGAGAGCAGCGCCGAAATATTCAGAGGTCGCACCGAACCAGCATCAAATGTCATCTGAGCCCGTGCAAGTGCCGGAACCCTGAAATGATAATCGCAATGAGGACAAATATAGGAATTTTCCTGCACAGCAACTAGCGCCTTGCAGGATTTGCATAAAATCTGCTGATCCATAGACAAAATGTACCACAAAGACGTGTTTTTAAAAATATCAAAGTTGTTTTTTTTGCTGAAAAGATTTAAACTATCCCCAATCAATGAAAATTTTTGTATTTCCAGGACAAGGCGACTCTCTTGAGCTAGAGGATATCCTGACTTTCGCAGGAGAAGAGTTCTTCGAAGAGCTTTTTCCTAATGAAAAATTACGACAAGCCCTGACTAGCGGAGAAATTGCGCCAGATTATTTTCAGTTTTTCTCATTTATTCACCAGATTGCAGCTGTGAAGGCTTTAGCCGGGCGCGGAGTCGAGCCAGATGTGGTTGCAGGCTTCAGCTTCGGAGAGTTTGCCTCCTACTGCACAGCTGGGATTCTCAGCTTCGAAGAGTGCGTGCGATTAGTTCTGTCGCGCAACCAGATTGCCAATCAGCTTGGCTGCAAAGATGCGCAGATGATGGCAGTTGTCGGGCTTAGCATTGGAGAGATTGAAGCTTTTGTAGAAAAATTCACACTCGATATCGAGATTACAAATTATAACACCTCGAAGCAATTTGTTATTGCAGGAAAAAATGCAGAACTCGCACGCTTTCAGGAACTTTCCGGTGCGGCAGTGGCGATGCTCAATCTGCCAGTCGCCTACCACAGCAGAACAATGGCAGCGGCACAGGAGGCTTTTGCAGAGGAAATCCGACAGTGCAAATTCTGCCAGCCACAGAAGATGATCCTCAGCAGCGTCTCCGGCAGATTGATTGACGATGCAGACGAAGCTAAGGAGCTGCTGCTGGTTCAAATGACTTCGCCGCTGAGATGGAGCGAGGCTTGTGCAACAATCGGGATTCTGGCGCCGGAGAGGATTTTCTTCCCGGGAGATGGGCGCAAAGTGCGGAATATTTGCCGCAAGAACAGGGTCGCAGGAGAGCTGATAAAGTGCGGCAGATTGGCGGAGTGCGCCACGGCAAGCGAGGTAGCAGATGACTAGACGTGGAGAGGTAGAATTTGAGAGCGGCGATGCGATATTCAGGGAACACTTCCCCGGGAACCCGGTCGTGCCGGGATCGTTCTTGATTGATTTTTTTGTGGAAAAAATTAAAGAAGATTGCAGAAAATGCAGATTTTTTACTATAGAAAAATTCAAATTTATAAAATTTCTCCAACCTGCAATCTACGAATGGGAGATTGAAGGTCGCGACGGCGGGAAATTCATTTGTTTAATCCGAAAAGATGGTATAATATTCTCGAAGGGTACAATTACGGTGGGAAAATGATGGAATTTACAGGAATGACAGTGCTTATAACTGGTGCAAGCTCGGAAATTGGAATGGAGATTGCGCGGACGCTGGGAGATTGCGGGCTGAAGGTCATTGCGACTTGCCGCGGAAAGAAGATTGATGGGCTGAAGGCTGCACTTGGCGATGGAGTTATCGTAAGTGAGCTGGATTTTGCGATGCCTGAGACTTTCGAGAAATTTGAGAACTACCAGATTGATTATCTGGTGGATATTGCACATTCTGAGTACGAGTCGCTGATTGGCTTCTCGCAGCAGGCTGAGGTGGAGAGTTACTTCGCTCAGAACCTGGTCAACAAGATTGGATTCCTTCGCATTGTCGAGAAATCTATGATCAAGGGAAAATTCGGCCGCCTGCTCTATATCTCGTCAACGGCAGCCAAACGGCAGAACCCGGGGCAAAGCTTCTACGCGGCTTCGAAGCTGGCGATGGAGCAGATCTACCTGGGTATCGGGCTGGAAGCTGGCCGCAAAGGGCTGAGTTCGTTAATCCTTCGCCCCGGATACATTGAAGCTGGACGGGGCAGACGCTTCACCGATGCTCTTGGCGGGAAAGTTGAAAAGCAGAAGATAGTCGCGCCAGCCGAGTTGGCCGCCAGTGTCGCCTTCTTCTTAAGCAACGCCGCACGGAAGATCTCCGGAACAATTATCACGATGGATGCTGGTATGAGTGCGGGGAAGAATTTTTATGGATAATAAGGGATATTATAAATACATAGGAGAAAATATATGATAAGAAGATCAGCCTTTGAAGGTAAAATGAAAATAAAAGAGTACAAGCGGAGCCCGTTACTGTATGTCTACTTGATGCTGCTGGAAATACTCTCTTTTGGAATATGTATTCTTATGCTATTCTTAGGAGCAGATAGAGACGGAGTATTTTTCAGTGGAATATCAAACGGTCTGCTACTTGTATTTCCGTTCATAGGAATTTTATACTATATATCAGATAAAAAAATCCCTTACCTGACAATTTTCAATGATACTCTAATTGTAAATTGTAATCCCTACTGGCCAAGCAAGATTCTCGAAATCTCACAAACGCAAGCTACAAAAATAAAAAAAGGCGTTTACCAGATGGGATATGACATTGTTCCGGTGAAAATAAAACTCAGAAGCTTCAAGAGGAAGCAACGCAACGAAATTGAAAGCTTTCTTGATAGGCTTTGTGTTAGAGAGAGATAGGGAGTACCAACAATAGTTGAAGCATACCATGGCTAAATCAAATTTCTGATAAGGCTATATTCATAGACAAAATTTAAAATTTTCATTAAACTATTTGAAGATCAAAGATTATCTCAAAAGAGAGAGGAAAACATGCAGGAATATAAATTTTCATCGACGGAAAAAGTGTTTGTAGCTATCACTTCACCAATAATAATTGCATTAGGAGCAGGTTTCTGGCTTTCTCCTCTGAAGGATAAAAGCCTGGCAGGGCTAATATTTATTCTCGCAATAATTTTTATCTTCGGATCCTGCTCAATTCTAGCTATCGTAGAGGCTTTCAAAACAAAACTGGTAATCGAAGACGATAAAATTATAAAAACAGGAATATTCAGAACAACAACATTGGATTTCAAGGATATTGACGGCTTCTCAAAAAACATACTTTATACAGAGATTATATCAAAAGAAAAAAAACGCAAAATAATCTTAACAAACCACTACTCAAATATACCAGACCTCCAATCTTTTCTTTCACAAAACTTCAAAAATCTTGATTCAACTGAAAATAAAGAGAAAGGAAGCTCGTTGTTTGTCACAAATTACAAAGAAATAAAATATATAAAAAAAGAGTTTCTGAAAAATAAAGAATTTGGGAAAAACTCTAATGAAGTAATGAGAAGATCTGAAAAAACTAAAAAATTTACAGAACCTTTTAATTTAATAGCATTTGCTGCCTTCATTGCACTGCTGATACTGAGAGGAAATCCAATTATAGTGATGATCAATATTTTTATCCCCATAATAGCTCTTTTCATTTCTGTAAAAAGCAGAGGGTTTATAACAATAATAAAAGATAAAATAACGAACCAACCTACACTTTCTGGAGCAATAGTTGGGAGTCCATTTCTTCTTTGCATTTCAGTTTTCATGTCAGGATACAATGTCTATAGTTATAAAGCAATATGGTTACCTCTCATTATAATTTCAATTACAGGATGTTTTACAATTATAAAAATATACAAGCCGATGAGAAAGGAAAGCAGAAAAGCGAAAGTTTTTTGCCTAGCTGCAGGCTCAATTTTAATTGGCGCATACCTTTTTGGTGCGGCTATTCACATTAACTGCACTTTTGATATAAAGCCAGACGAAATTATAACAGAAAAAGTCCTTGAAAAAAGGAGAATTAGAGGTAGAAAAAGAACATCATATACAATAACTGTTACGGATTGGGAAAATGAGACCGAGGTCATAGAATTAGATATATCATCAAGACAATTTTACACTCTAAAAGAAAACAGTAATGTAAACATAGTTCAGAAACAAGGACTTCTAGGCATCCCATGGTGCTACGTCCAGAGAGAATAGAAATGATCTCAATAAAGAACAAACGAAGCCACCCCAATATATAGAATTAACAGAAATATTGTCAATGGCAAAAAGCAAACCATGGTATTACTGTTTCCTGCATATATACGATTCTTAAAATCCTGAGCAAGAAAAAAGAAGAATGCGCCAGCCAAAACAATTTCCGAATATACAAAAACTTGCAAAGTAAATAAATCATCAATAACGTAATACATCTTTATAAAAATACCTGTGGCTATCAATCCTGAAATTATAGTAAAAAACAATGCTGCAAATTGCCAAAATCTTAGCCTTTTCATTGCTTTTTTCTTATTTTTTTCTATATTACGAAGAATAGATTCGCCATTCTCCAGAATTCTTGACTGAAGAATAGCCAGAAATTCATCCTGCCGCTCCAATCCATATATCATAAACTTAGAACCCTTTATCCTCACTTCAATCTTTGAAAGCACACTCATAGGCCAATGAGTCCGAACAGAAAGAATATCCTGAACTCTGATTCTTGAGATGGAATCCTTTCTCAAATCACGAATTTCCAGAGTATTTGAAAAGATAGAAACGCTCACCCTCTGACTTTTTTTTGAGAGAAAGACAATAGAACAGATAATAGCAAAAAGATCAAACAATAAATAATAAAGAAAATTACCACGCATATCCTTATTTGAAATCAGTAGATAAGTCGCGAAAAAGAAAGGTAAATAAATCGAAACACACACGTTCAGAAAAATTTTTTCCCATCGCTTCATAATTGCCGACTCCGATGTGCGAAATTCGGCAAAATCAGTTTCATTTGTATAATTATTCATGGATACCTCTTTGATAAAAATCTAATATGATATTCGGCTATTCTAGTTCCTGCCAGGAAATATACATACATGCGACAAAAACTTCCCCCCTAATAAAACGAAAGCCAACCCAATAAGAAAAAGCGGGCTCCTCATAAACAAACCTGTCAGTAAATTCCTTAGTTTTAAGATCATAAATCAACCCCTCATCTAGCAAAGAAATATATAATTTTCCATTATACTCTTGAACCTGAAAGGCCTCAAAATAAGGATTTGCATATTTTTGTAAATTAACAATAGATTGAAACTCAAGTTTTTCAAAATTAAATTTATAAATTGAGCTAACAGAAGCAATAAAAGGATGATTTTCTAGATGTCTCCTTAAAACAGAACAATACTCAGACGGGAGAGGTTTAATATAAGCAATCCCCAAGGAATCATCATATAGTAAATATTCATCGTAATAATAAAACGCCCCAATTATAACTGCATAATATTTATCTACACACAGAACCTTACTATAAGAAGTGCTAAAATTCATAAATTCGTAAACTTCAGATTTAGAATATAAAACAATACTCGACTGGTTCTCTTCGACCTCTCCAATACTTTTATATTCTTCTTGGCAAAACTTATCATTAGAAATAATAAGCCGCAAGACTTCTCCAGATTTAGACTTTACTATCAGCTGATCTGAATCGGACACTAAAATTTTATCTACATCAGCAAAACTATCAATAACTTCAAATTTATAATTCTGATAATCCAGAATCTCTAACTTCAAATCCTCTTCAATTCTTTCAGCCCTTATAAATTTTGAATTCTCTGTTATACCAATCACATGCTGTCCATCAAATAAAAAATTATTAGTTGAATCATATATCGTATTTTTTTCAAATTCACAATACTGGGTAAGCATATACCTAAAATTATCATCTTCACAATCAAAATAATCTTCTAGATATGGTATTTCTTCACTTTTCTTAAGCCCCTGATCAAAATTATAAACATCTCTCCCAATTTTATGCTCAATCAAATTACCTTGAACAGTTAAACAAGTATTAATCATAAATAATAATAGAAATATCTTCTTCATAAAATCTATCCTACAACAGCAGTAGTTTTCATTCAATATTTTTTATAGGAATTTTCGTTATAATAACTATTTATATATAGAAAGCTACTAATTATTACAAAAAAATATTTCTTTATATCTCTTCACCAATCCTTTCCCATTTGACAATTCCCAAATTCACAGATATTCTGCAAATATACGCACCAGCCTTAATTCACGAATCCAGAACTTAAATCAACTGAAATCATTTTTGCTACAGACCTGCGCTTTTTACTGTTAGGAGGTAGTCATGAACCGGAAGGAAAGGACAAACCTTACCAGTGTTCTGATGGCTTTTTTATAAGAATGGGAGCTAACACACAGAAGATGAACCGCGATGGGATTATCGAGTTCCTTCAATCAGAGGGGCAAATCAGATTTGAAGAACAGTTGCACAGGAAATATGAAATAGAGCGGGATTTTGTTCCTCAGAAGTTGAGATCTTATCTTGAAAGAGCAGGAATAGTCTCGACCCTCGATGACGAATCAATATTGCTTAACCTCGGCGTTGCAACCAAAGTGGGTGACAAGCTACGAATGAACAATGCAGGTGTACTTTTTTTTACAGAATCTACACAGCTACTCTGTGAACAAGCAACAATCACCTGTGGAGTCTTCGATGGCACAGCTCGAATAAACGTTTTAAACCGAAAGGACTACTCGCTTGACATGATTACAAACATCAACAACACCCTACACTTTATCAAGCAGGAGCTACGAGTAAAATACGAGATGCAGGAGCACCCGAACCTCTCTTCGAATTTGGAAGCTTCTACACAATAATCTTCCCCCGCCCTGGCTACGCAGCAAAAAACAAGCAAACAAGCTCAGGAGTTGATTCGGAGAAAAGTTCGGAGATATCTATGACTAAGTTGGGAGAAAAGTTGGGAGAAAATGAACTGAAAGTGATAGACGAAATCTACAAAAATAAAAAAGCCTCTATTTCATCAATTGCCGACGCAACAAACCTAAGCACCACAGGAGTCGAGAAAATAATTGCCCGCCTGAAAAACAAAAACATTCTAAAACGAGTCGGTCCATACAAGGGTGGACACTGGGAGATCGTCGATAAGGCGTAGTAAAAAGAATTAATTCATTTTTTTATTTACAAAAAAATTATCATCACTTACAATGATGCAAGATCAGAAACATGGAGAACAAAGTGAAAAGAATTTCAGGACTAGCTATCTTTTTTTTAATAATAACAAGACTACATGCGTTTGACATTAACAAAGATAATTTCTCAATAAAAGTTGACATCGGAGAATACCTTGTAGCCAATGACGAAGAAATTTTTCTAATAGAATGGTTTGAAGAGATTCCAACGATTATAAATAAATCTAAGAGACAAGATAAAATTTTAAATGCGAATGGTTATTCATCTATCAGCATAGGCGGGCAAGAATACTTTATCGTTGAGCTAAATGGTAGATTTTTTTCAACACAAAAGAGCGATTATATTAAAGAAGACTTTACCTTTTTAGAGGGGCAAGTTCAGGTAAAAAAAGTAAATGCTAGTTCCGAACTTTTAGAAAAATCCACAAAAGGAGAAACTCTATACAGGGGTATATTTCCACTGTTTAGATTAACTGCTGAAAAACCATTTGGATATTTTATCAATTATAATGGACTTCCTTGGGTTCCAGATGTAAAAAGAGACAAAATTCCATATCTAGATATTGAATTAGAAGAAGCAGTTGAAACAATTAGTCTCATCCCTGGATTTTTGGATTTCAAAAGACAAAACCTTTTTTATGATAACTCCAGAGTAAAATCAATTGAAATAACAAATTTTGAGACAAACAAAAGCCTCGGTGTATTCATTCTTGAAGATAAAATAAAGTACACAACAATATGTCTAAGCGAGGAAGTAAAGAATTTCCGCATTAAGATTATAGATACTTACCCAGGGAAAAAATACAATGATCCTTGCATATCATCAATAATCTTTAATTTTGGTAAAGAGACAGGCGATTACGGATTGAAAGATCTGGAATTGTTTAAAAACATGGGAATTCTAAAATAAAAACGTATAGAACTGATCTATAATTTTTCTATGATGGCTAGTCGTGAAAGATTCTAAATTTATTCCAGCTCACGCCCCAATCTTTGGATCTGCTATCAATACCTCTGCGGGAATACCAAGACCGGAGTGCAATTGACGAATCATGGATAGCGATAAACTTCTTTTGCGATTCAGAACCTCTGAGACCTTGCTGCGACTACCAATATATTGAACTAAATCAGAATGAGAAAGCCCCATTCACCCATTCTTGACACTCCAACAATTTTAAAAGATAATATATAAAATAGCTGTTGCAGCGACTCCGCGCGGCGGGGGTTTTGGATTTTCAGCATCGCAGATGCATTTTTCAGGAAATCAGATACAGGAGAAAATATGGACACCGAGGCAAAGATTATTGAAATGATTGCGGAGATTCTTGATTTGGATCAGGAGGAGATCTCTGGAGAAAGTTATATGGTCAGGGATTTGGAGGCAGAGTCGATTGATCTGCTGGAGCTCGCAGTTGAGCTTAATTCAGCGTTTAAGATGAAAATCGACGAGAATATGGCTTTTTTGAAGACCCTAAGGGTGCACATCAAAGAGGCTGCGGATAACGGAAGCGATGCCGCAGATGCAGTAGCTGAGAATTTTCCATACTTGAGCACGCAGAGAATTAAAGATATATTGCTAGAGCTTGCAAACGGCCCTGTGCTGAAGGTCAAGGACATCGCAAACTACATCCAGTACAAAGGAAATTAAATGCTAGATAAAATTATCCGCGAACGACGGACAATCAGAGAATATACTCAGGAAATTCCTCCCCTTGAATTGAGAAAAAAGGTCGCAGAGGCTGGGTTATACGCCCCCACTGCGACAAATTCTCAGCCATTCTTGATTCGAGAACTGAGCAAAGACGAGGTAGCTTCGATACAAAACCTGATGGAGAAGCGCTACGAGGAATTACTTGCTGCAGCAGAGAGTTGCGAAGACAAGAAAGTCGCAAAAGTCATAAATTTCTATTGGAGATTCAGCAAGCCAGTTCTGGCAGCACCGATTGTGTGGCTTTTTCTTGGGGAAAAAACTCCAAGCTTCACGCAGAGGCTTCAAGATGCTGGCCTTATCTCCTACACCGAAGCTAAGGCTAGCTCAGCCATGAGGATCTCCCTCGGATGTGTAATCCAGAACATGCTGCTCAAGGCAAAGGAGCTGGGACTAGGCTCCGGCGTCTACAGTGCACCATTTATTTTTCTTGAAAAAGATGAATCCGCCCTACTCGAAGACCTCGGCATCGACAGCCAGAAGTACTTCCCAGCAGAGTTTCTGACCATTGGCTATCCGGCAGAGAATCCTGACCGGCCGCACAGTAAAACACTCGATGAGGTTTTTAAATACAATGAATGAAAAAGTCGTGGTCAGCGGCGTTGGATTTGTCCTCAATGATGTTCAGAGCCTAGCCGACATCGCAGAAAAATATGATAATCCCTCTGTAAATTTTAACTTTTTCACTACGAAAAGCGGAGAGACCTTCCCGACACTACCCATCGCTGGCTTCGACCTCGCATCCATCGTCGGCAGGTGCAAGAACAAGCGCTACCTCCCGAGGGCAGGACAGTTCGGCCTTGCTGCGGCAAAGCTGGCAATCAACGATGCAAATCTATCCGAGGATGCGCTAACTGGTGCCGGACTCTTCTCCGGGCTAGGCCCCAACCTCGAAGAATCATACGAAGATGCAGAGACAAAGGCACTCTGGCTGCTTAATTTTTTACCCAATACACTCAATTCAGTAATCACAAGCCAGTTCAAGATTCACGGCGGGGCTAACACCTACGGCAACGCCTGTGCAGCCTCAACCCAGGCAATCGCAGAGGCCTTTGAGAAGGTAAAATTCGGACTCCTCCCGCTTGCAATCGCTGGCGGCGCTGACTCGCGCATCAACGAATACGGAATATCAAGCTATGCAAGCGCACAGGCGCTCTACAAACTCGAATCCCGTCCCAATCTACCCGACTCGAACTCGCCCGACACAGCAGACTACGCAGTCGACTACAGGCCAATGACAGCTACACCGCGCGGATTCGTCCCCGGCGAAGGCTCGGCCTACCTCGTAATCGAGACAGAGACGTGCGCAATCGCCCGCGGTGCATCAATCTACGCTGAAATTCTCGGCTGCGGCTACTCCAGCGACGGCTACAACATGACCGCCCCCGACCCGGACGGGTTCTACGCGGGCAAAGCTATCGAGATGGCTCTCTCCCGCGCGGGCCTCACTCCATCACAGATCGATTGCGTCTCCTGCCACGGCACCGGAACCAGCCGCAACGACGAAATGGAACAGAAATTGCTAGAATCCATCTTCGGCAGCAGACAGCCTGAAATTTTCACCTTCAAGAAGATCTTCGGCCACCTTGCCTCAGCCTGCGGCGCAGCCGAAACTGTCGCGACAATTGCTATGCTGAATAGTCAGTCAACAAGCCCGCGCGCGACAGCTCTGATTCAGAACTTCGGCTTCGGCGGCCAGAACACAGCCCTAATCATTCGAAAATACGAGCGCCGCAATGGATAAGTTCACCAGCGGGCGCGACTCGATTTTTTTAATAGCAAAAATACGGAAATTCACCCCAACAATGATGAAAGTTAGTTCAAAGCCTCTTTCCGGCAGGAGCTGGGAGGTCTGCGAGCTGATGGCACAGACCGGCTCATTCCACGCGCGCATCCTCACCAAGTTTGAGCGGCAATCTTTCTTCCTGCAAGTCAAAGAGCTACGGCTGCCTGCACGAATCCACGGCAGATGCACCGCGAAGGCTCGCCTGATTGAAAGCTCAGAGACAAGTTTCAAGTACGAGGTGAAAATCTCGCGTCACTGCTATGGAATTTTTTTCTTTAGTACATTAAAATATGAGAACTTCAACGAAGCAGAGCAGTTAAGCGACTTTTACAAAGGGCAGGTAAAAAAGATATGGAAAAAATTCTGAGGCGTCTAACAAATGAGTTGGAGGCGCTTGCACAGCAGGGGCTTTACCGCAGACCGGTTCTACGCGACAATTCGAACCGCGATTTTATAAATCTCTCGTCAAACGATTATCTTGGACTTGCCTCTTCGAAATTTGCAAAAAAGGCGCTAATTGCCTCAATCAAGAAGAACCAGGTCGGCGCTGGCGCGTCACGGCTTGTTACCGGGAATTTTAAGAGCATAACCGATGCGGAGCGGGAGTTTGCGCAATTCTTCAGATATGAGGATTGCCTTTTTTTCAGCAGCGGCTTTCAAGCCAATACAGGGCTAATCTCAAGCCTATTTTCCAGCGATGACTGCGTTTTCTTTGACAAACACGTGCACTCTAGCATGGTCTTCGGACTCGAGGGATCACCTGCGACGATTAAATCGTTCAAGCACAATGACTTAGAACACTTAGACAAACGGTTAGAAGCCTGCAATGTCGCTGGACAGAAGGTTGTCCTGACAGAATCATGTTTCAGCATGGACGGGGATTGCCCCGATTTCGAAGCGCTCGCAAGATTAAAGAAAAAGCACAACCTATTCGTGATTGTCGATGAGGCCCACTCTTTCGGTCTTCTCGGCGAAAAAGGTTGCGGGCTTGCCGGTGATGTGGCTGATATCGCAGTCGGCACCTTTGGAAAAAGTTATGGTCACTACGGGGCTTTTCTACTTTTACCCACACATATCAAAGAGTACCTGATCAACACCTCGCGACCACTAATCTACACGACAGCACTACCCCCCTACTTCGGCGATTTTGCTCTCCGCCTGCTACGAAAATCAGCGACAATGGAAAAAGAACGAGCCACCACGCTAGAACTTGCCGCCTACTTGAAAAAGCGACTTCAATCTGAAGGCTTCTCAGTGGCAGGCGATGCACACATTCTGGCAATCGAAATCGGCAATGAGGCCCGTGCTGCAGAAATATCAAAGCAGCTGTTAGATGCAGGCTTCATGGCTGGTGCAATCCGCTTCCCGACAGTTCCATTGAATAAGGCGATAATCCGTGTAAGCTTGAATTGTGGACTGAAGAGAACACAGATTGAAAAATTCTGTGATTATTTGGCTCAATACATTAGAGATATTTGACATATTAGAACATTAATGGTAATATTTCCACATACCATAAGGTATTAGGGGAAAAAAATGTCAACAACTACTACAATATCAACAAAGATCGGAAATAGAATAGTCGATGTCGAATGTCTGAGATTAACACCACAAGAGATAAATCTTTTTTTAACACCAAAGCTAGAATCTGACCACTTCACTAGCAAGGAAGACTATATGGAGAAGGTCTCACTTTGGCTGATTCCTGAACTTGCGGAAGCGGAATTGCAGAAGGAAGACTACAAATCCCTCTACTACTCGCTATTGAGACTTCACCCGACGATGGAATATGAAAGACTAGAGTTCTGGAAGTCTCGTGGCTTTGAGCCAGATTATTGTGTAGAGTTTCAAGAACAGAGAACTAACACCTTTGCACCACGCCCGACAACTGCGAAGCAATTCCAGCAACAGCGGGGAAGAGCTGCAAATATTGCAGGGAAGCTTAGGGAAACTAATATAGAAGAACTTAAATTAAAGGTAAAAGAGGATGTCATGGGCCAAGACAAAGCTATCGATGCGATCTTTGACTGGCTCTACCTTATTGCAGGTGGTGCAACTAGCGACAGGGCTAATCTTTTCTGTGGATACCTGATGGGACCATCTGGTGTGGGCAAGACCTCATTTGTCGAATCACTCTCTGCCCACTCCGGAATAAATTTCAAACAATTCTCAGGCTCCGAATATCAGGAGGCCTACGATGCTAAACGCTTCCTCGGTTCTGCGCCAGGACTTGTCGGCTACGATGAAGAGGGCGGCCCGCTACAGAAATTCGTAGCAAGATACCCTGACGGAATAATCCTCTTTGACGAGGCTGACAAAATGCACCCATCAATCTGGACAGCTCTAACCAACTTTCTCGACAAGGGGGTAATCCAGGACGGCAAGGGCAAAGATCTCTACTTCAATGGACTAATATTTTTCACAAGCAATATCGGCTACAATTTCTTCGACACTCAGATGTCTATCGGCTTTGATAAAGAGAACAAAGCCGAGCTTGAAGAAAAAAGATTAAAAAAACTTATTGAAAAGCAGCTCCCATTCGAAATAATCGGACGAATTAACGACTTTTTCCAATTTGAGAAACTTAGCAAAGAGGATCTGAACATGATTCTCGCTCAGACAATCAGCAAGAAGAACAACGCGCTGGTCTCAGGCAAGATAAGCCTCTGCCACTCAGCATGCAATTACATAATTGACAAGGCCTTTGACCCGAAGACAGGCGCGAGAAATCTCCACCACGTCTACGAGAAGGAGATTCTGCTCCCATTTATCAAGACAAGCCTGTCATCTGACAAAGAAAAATCGGTATTTGTAACTTACGAAGAGGAACAGTTAGTATTTGAGGATGTAACAGCATAAAGAAGAGACTGCCCCGAAGAGATTCAGGGCAGATTTTTTTTATAATCTACGGCATCGTAACAGTTAAAGCATCCATCTCAGCTGGTGTTTTTGGGCTGAAAGGAATAGTAGAAGTATCAAAATCACTACTCCAACTTGGTGTATCTAGGTCATTTGTTCCAAGAAATATACTAGTCGAATCATAGTACCCAGGATTTGTAAGCTTTGTAACAAAGGCAAATGCATTTAAAAAATCATAACCGGTGATGCTCTCAGTAGTAACAAAGGTGTTCAAGGTATTTATTATTGTAAAAATATCAGCTGTTGTTGTTCCTGTTGTTATGGCTCCAGATATGGCGGAATAACCCTGTCCAGAATATGGTCCTGCAATAGCAGTATTATAATCTGTAATCATGTCGTTAAACTCGTCAATATTGTTGGTGCTTGGTCCCGCCCCATCAGTTCCATATTTAAGATATCTTGCAATGACATCCTTATAGGCCTCGCTAACACTCCACGTGGTGAAAGGAGTTGTAGAAGCAGAAGAAAAAGGAACAAGAGCAAGATCTAACGCAGCCTTATAAGTAGTTGTCTCTCCAGAAGTGGTCTCTGTAACAATAGTCCTGTAAGAGTAACAACCAGAGCCAGAGGTTGCAGAATCAGATTGAGCAAGAAAATCTACAAAAAATTCATCAAAATCACTGCCAACAACTGCACCATTATAATCTTTATAAAGTGCTGTAGCGGCTCCTGAATATTTACTATCCTTGTACGAAAATTTCAGCCATAACTTCTCAGGAGATTGAGAGATCTCATCAGCTGTGCTAGCATAACCTTTCATGTTTATTACTGTAAGCTCAGTAACATGGCCATATGTTTCATCAGTTGTATCAAAGACAACCTTCACCACAGGCGTTGTCGTCTCGCTAGCATCATAATCAGTGTAATAAATTGTACCAGAATAACCGCTACTCTTTGGGGTCAAAGAAAAGTTAAGATACTTCCTGTCATCAGCAGTATCCTCGGTACCACTGTTATCTGTTGCAACAAAGCCATAGACCCCATCAGCATAGGTCAATGTCCAAGCTGTGTTCGTGGATGAATCAACATAGGAAAAGCTCCCAGCTAACTTCAACCCTGCAAGCCTTCCAGAATCATCAAACAAGAAGGTCTGAGCTTTTTCAAGTAGAGAATTAGTCCCGACTAGAGCCTCATTCGCAAACTTGTTAAAGACATCTGTGACAGGACTGTAGACAGTATTTAAATCTGCCTTCAACTCAGCATCTGTAGCTCTAGAAGAGCTGGTTCCTCCTGCAATTAAATCAGGAATAGTTAAAACTGCATTCTTCACATCTATATCAGAAGAGCCGCCACAACCAATAAAAAACACAATGGTTAAACAAAATAAAATATATTTTTTCATATATCCTCCTAGATAAAGGCTAAACAACATCAAGATTCATGTCAAATTTTTACAAATGATATCAAAATAAACGGTTTTTCTATATTTCTAAAAAAAAAATTCTAAAGCCATAACTAGTTGAAAACAATCTGTAGAAACTTTATAATTTGTATATATATGGAGCGAAAAATGACAATAAAAAGCATACTAAAGAAAGAAACAGTGCTTATGCTAGAAGAGACCACAAAAGAATCTGCGCTAGAAAGAATGATTAAATGCGCATTTGAGACTGGTGATGTTGACTCAGAGGAAAATCTGAAGAAAAACATCTTTTACCGTGAAGAATTAATGAGTACAGGGATGGGATTAGGTATAGCAATACCTCACACTCGATACGAGGGAATCTCTGCACCGAAGATGATAATTGGAATACAACCACAGGGGATTTCAGACTATGTTACCCTTGATGACCATAAAATACAATTTGTAGTAATGATTCTTGTTGGCAAGGATCAGCACAAGACCCACATACAGATGATGAGCCAGATAGTTTCACTACTAAAGGAAGACTCTTTACGAAACAAGTTGCTAAATGCAACCTCCTCAGATGAAATCTTCGAGACCCTTATGGAGACAAAATAATGCCAGAATTTTTGACTAATCTTTTTGAAAACATATCACATCCGGGAGTTAATAGCCTGTTGCTAATTGGAATTGCCATTTTTTTTGGTACAATAGGTGGCAGGCTTTTTCAGAAGATAAAGATTCCTCAAGTCGTAGGCTATATCTTCATAGGTATCCTGGTAGGTCCTTTATTAAAGATAATTTCACTTGATACACTCAAATCTTTCGAGCCGTTTAACTCTTTTGCGTTGGGGTTAATTGGTTTTACAATCGGAGGAGAGCTAAGAAAGGATGTAGTAAAAAAATACGGTAAACAATTTGTGTGGATTCTCTTCTTCGAAGCCCTTTCTGCCTTCTTCCTTGTTGGAATTTTAACTTTTTTGGTTGTAACTCTTCTATTAAAAAGCTGGCAGCTAGGACTTGTCTACGGGCTTCTGCTTGG
This sequence comes from Spirochaetales bacterium, assembly GCA_016936615.1. Classification (GTDB taxonomy): domain Bacteria; phylum Spirochaetota; class Spirochaetia; order JAFGXN01; family JAFGXN01; genus JAFGXN01. Next base: position 86,518 of record JAFGXN010000007.1, read on the forward strand.
TTCAATCTCATCAGCTACTGCTGCTGCGGGCACAACTGATGTACTATGGGAATACAAGACAAAAGGGCCTCTAACAACAACAGTGCTAGGAATAGTAGCACTCGATGATATACTTGCGCTTATTCTTTTTGCAATCTGCTCAAGTGTTGCTGGTCTCTTTACTACTGCCCAAGACAGCAGCCTTCTTCACGAACTTTTGAAGCTATTGTATGAAGTTGGGTTCTCCCTACTTCTTGGCTGGGCAAGTGGAAGGTTTTTTACACGGATTCTAAAGAGCCATCTCGAAGAAGAAAAATTACTAACATTCTCAATCGGTGGAATCATTCTAGTTCTTGGTCTTGCAGTTGCCCTGAAGGTTGATATGATTTTAACTGCAATGGTAATGGGAATTGTCCTAACAAATGTTGCACCGAAGAAGAGTAAGGATGTTTTCAAGGTCTTAGAAAAAATTTCTACACCAATCTATGTTATGTTCTTTGTCTTTGTCGGAGCAAAACTAAATATTAAAACTATGAACTTAAACTTGATTATTCTAGTCATAGTCTTTCTTCTTGGGCGATCTTTTGGCAAGGCTTTTGGTGCAAGTCTTGGTGCTAAATTAGGCAAGGCTGCACCGACAGTAGTCAAATACCTCCCACTTTGCTTGTTAAGTCAATCTGGTGCTGCTATTGGATTATCTATAATTGCAGGACAAAAATTTGAAGGTCCAATCGGTTCATCAGTTATGCTGATCGTAACAACTACTACTTTCATTGTGCAGCTGATTGGACCAATCTTCATTAAAGCTGCAGTCACAAAGGCTGGTGAGGTGGGATTAAATATCACTGAAGAGGATTTAATAAAGCAATGTCATGCAATTGATGGAATAATGCCTGATATGAAGATTATGCAAGAGACAATGAATCTTGGCCAAATTCTCCAAACCTTTAGTGAGAATGATGAACTTTTCTACCCAGTTCTGAACAATTCAGGGCAGTTAGTTGGAATACTCTCGATTGAAGGGGTAAAAAACGCCTTCATGGCAAATGAACTTTCGGAGTTTCTTCTTGCACACGATTTGATGGATCCTGTTTCAAGGACTTGCCTGCCAGATACATCTCTAAGCGAAGTACAATATCTAATGACATCAGAGAAATTAAGCTGTATTCCTGTAATCGACAAAGAGCAAAAAATCCTCGGAGTAATAGAGCCAAGATCTATACAGAAGACAGTCTCTCAGAAGATTTTACAGCTACAGCAACAAGCAGAAGCACTAGGCTAAAAAAGCAAAAGACCCGAAGCAAGCTTCGGGTTTTCATTTAATTATAGAGCAGAGCCTTCTCTAACAAAGGATCACTTCCTTCAAGATAATCTCTCGACAGATATCTGACCTCAAGGTCTGGATAGACTGCATCTCGAGGCTCATATCCAGGAGTGCCAAACCGAGGGCTCTCCCACCTGCACCACGAAACAGTAAATCCCAAGCCAGAAGCTGGAGCGACAAAGCTCATAATATTACCATAGCTATCAGGAGCATTCCCTGTCGGCTCACCCACCAATAATCCAATCTTGTTTGCTTGAATTATCTCAGCAAACCAATTAGCAGATGAAAATGTTGTATTTGATATTAAACAAAAAAGCTTTCCATCAAAAAGAGGCTGAGCACCACCCACAACCTTTGTTGTAGCAGGGAAGTAGGAATTTCCGCTAGATCGAGGCGACAATCCCCTGTTTTTTGTATGAACCGAGAATCTCCGATATCCACCAAATGTCTTTATCCTCTTCTCAGGAAAATAATTAAGAAACTCATCAATAACCTGAGAATTCCCTCCAGTGTTTTCTCTTAGATCTAGAGCTATGCGCTTTATGTTTTTTTCCTTAACCATTGAGAAGAACTCTTTTAATGTCTCTTTGTAAAGATCATTATTATTACAAGAATCCAAATAAAAGACTCCTAACTCATCTTTATAGACACTATAACCGCAAAATGGGCGTTGCTCAGCTTCCATTGTTGAATTTTCTTCTGTGATAAAATTCGCGAACACGGTTGAAACTCCTTTAGGCCTCTCAACCCCTATCTGAACTAGCTCCTCTCCATCTTTTACAAGGTCATGACCTAACAAAAATGATTTTCTATAAAAGTATGAAAGGCTTCTAACTCTGACCCAATACTTGTTCTCACTTGAAATATATGGAGTAATAAAAGAAATTATTCTCTCGACACTTCGAGGACCAATAGAACGAATGATATCACCCCTGCGTAGACCATAATCTGTATCCTCTGTGGCGACAAGTCCATTAAATGTCCAGACACAAGGAAGATTCAAGAGATCCTCTTTGTATCTTGGGAAAGCAAATGTATGACCATCATTTAAAGTTGCAAGGATTGCATTAACATAGAAGTGAAATCGATAGATCTCAACCCCCTCCTCGAGAATTAATGCCTTAATCCTATTCGACTCAACTACCATTACCTCTGGCAATCCTTCCTCAGCAACAGGATGAACCTCCCTAACAATCTGTAGAATATAATCAATATCATCTAAGGCTTCCTGTTGAGTTAATCTCGCAGTGTAGGCCTTAGCCTCAGGCGCAGGAGAATTATCAATCCCAACTTCAGTACCAGTTTTACACGCAAAAATAAAAATTAACAAAATTAAACAAACTATTTTTTTTCTCATATCTATACCCTAATCAATAGTAACCTTTATTTATCAAAAAATCAAATCCATAAATTTGAACAATCTGTAAGTCTTGATTTTCCAGAGAAATAGATCCATAATAAGCTATGCTTGTTCCAACATCATCTTCACAATTTGAGATATCTATCAAAAACTCTAAATTCATCGCTATTGCCCAACGGATAGAGACCAGAGAAGAGGCTAAGCTTCTAATTGAGTCGCAATGGAGACTACATCCAGGCGCTAGACATATTGTATATGCCTTTGCAATTGGAAAAAATAGAGAAATTCTTGGCGCATCAGACGATGGAGAGCCTTCTGGCACAGCTGGGATGCCAACTCTCGAAGTGCTCAAAGGGGCAGGTATTACTAATTGCATTATTATGATAATCAGATACTTTGGCGGAACAAAGCTTGGTACAGGAGGGTTGGTAAAGGCTTATGGAGAGAGTGCAAAGGGTGTACTTGAGAGCCTGACCACAGAAGAGCTTATTGAAAAATCCGAAGTAACAATAGGCCTAGAATATACCCACTTAAAGCAGATCAAAATCTTGCTAAGTGATAATACAAATATTTCCATTAGCGAGGAGTCTTTCACAGATCATGTTACGATCAAGGCCCTCATCCCAGCAACTGACCTCGACGAAATTTCAAAGAAAATCGCAGATATCAGTTGTGGCGAGGCCTTATTTGAAATTACAGGATAGAATCTTCCACAACAACACCGTCTGAACAACACTCTAGATGGTATCGTTCTTTTTCTGCCAATTTCCGATGAACATAAATTGCAATAAATATGGTCAATCCCAAGGTCAGATAATCAGCTATTGGCTGGCTAAGCACAACCCCTTTAAGCTGATAAAAATGTTCTAAAATATAAAGTAGCGGAATAAGGAAAACTCCTTGCCTTGCAACAGCAGAGACAAAAGAGGCCATTCCATAACCTATTGCTTGAAAGAAAGTTGAATACATTACCTGAAATCCTAAAAAAGGAAAAGAGATAGCAAACACTCGTAGCGCGAGAGCCCCCATCTCAACTACCTCTGGATCTCTACTAAACATCATAATCAGAGCCTTTGGAAAGAGTAGCATAATAATTGTCATAACTAAACTATAGATGCTTGTTGAAACAAGAGAGATTCGAAGAGCCTTATACATTCGAGGAAAGCGCATCGCCCCAAAATTATAACCCGCAACTGGCTGAAAAGCATGTGCATAGCCAAAAATAACAAATGAAGCGAACATTATCAATCTAACAATCGCACCCACCGCCGCAAGAGCCTCATCGCCATATGTTGTAATCAAACCTAACATCACAAACGTAGAGACACCAGTCAAAACCTGACGAATAAAAGTAGGTGTTCCAATCTTCAAAATCTCCAAAAAATCTCGTGCCTCGCGAGAAAACGATTTTAATTTAATCTTAAGCAGTGATTTTTTTGAAAAGAAGAATGATATTGCTATGAAAAAAGCAACAATCTGCCCTACCGCAGTAGCTACAGCTGCGCCTGAGACTCCCATGTTGAAGCCAAAGATAAACAAGGGATCCAAAATCATATTCAAAATAGCGCCAGAAGAGATAGCAATGCCACTATAGATTGCAGCCCCCTCTGAACGAATAATATTATTCATTGTCATATTCAATATTTGAAAAATCCCACCAAAAAGAACTATCCTCGCATAGCTAACACTGTAACCGAAGACATCGCCCTCTGCATTCATCGCTCTCAAGAACGGGATAGTAAAGATTTGCCCTAGAATAAAAAAGACAATAGCAGAGATTAAGCTAAGAAAAAAAGCAGTAGAGACTATCTTCTGTGCTCGATCTAAATTTTTCTCTCCCAAGAATCTTGAAGCAGCTGAAGCTCCACCAATTCCGAAGCCAAGCCCAATCGCACCTATCACCATGAAAACAGGAAATATCAGGGAGATCGCTGCTAAGGCAGCGGTGTCATCTAACATCCCTATGAAGACTGCATCAACCAAATTGTATATAGCATTCATAAACATTGCCAAGATGCTAGGAATAGATAAAGTTATCAAGGCCTTTCCGATAGAGCCATGTTCTAATAAATCAGTTCTTTTACTCAAAATGTAACCCTTTATGCTTCCATTATATTTTAATATATTTATCTGTTCAATTAAAAAATGAAAGAAAACAATTTGTTATTTAAATTTAGCTTTAAATAATTCAAATTTAGGATTTTTATTGTATACTTTATTTAGATGAAAAGTTGTAAGAGGTGAAAGATGTCAGATGCAAACAAGAAAGGACTAATTCTCGCTGGAGGTGGGGCAAAGGGCGTATACCAGATTGGCGTTATGAAAGCATTTAGTCAGATTGGCTTAAAATTCGACTCTGTTGCTGGAGCTAGTGTAGGCGCGTTAAATGCAGCACTATATGTTCAAGAGGATTTTGATGCAGCAGATCAGATGTGGGAGAGTATTAAGCTACAGAGCATTATTGATATTCCTGATGAAGCAATTGACAATGGAAAGATTCTGATAAATAAGCTTAGCACGATACACAAGATAAATAAGGTCTTTATAAAAGATTTAGGATTTAACACTGAACCTCTGAGGAATCTTATCAGAGAAAATATTGACGAAGAAAAGATTAGAAGATCAAAAATAGACCTGGGAGTTGTAACTTTTAACCTTACGACGATGAAACCTGTTAGACTTTTTGTAAATCAGATGGAGAAGGGGAAAATCTGCGACTATCTGCTAGCAAGTGCATCTTTTCCGTTATTTAAAAGAACTAAGATAGATGGAAAAACATATATTGATGGCGGTGTCTACGACAATATGCCTTACAGCATGCTAAAGAAACAAGGCTACAAGGATATTACGATTGTGGATGTATCAGGATTTGGCAAGGTCAAAGATTTCAATATTGAAAATACAATAACAACATACATAAAAAATTCAATTGAATTCGGAAATTTCAAAAATCTTTATCGAGTTCTCGATTTCAGTCCTAGCTTTCTAAGCGAATACAAACTTCTTGGCTACCTTGATACGATGAAACTACACGGGGAATTAGATGGAATCAAATACTTTTTTAAGAAGGAAAAGAAGCAACAAAAAAAGTTGTTACAAATCTTTCTTTCAGAGAAATTTATGAGCGAAGTGAGAAGTTCGGCGGAGCTTCAGGACTCTAAATTTGAGTCGGCGGAAGATAAGCTACGCGAGATTATGCCGGAACAGTATAAAATGAGAAATGATATAGCCCTCGGATTGATTGAGTGTGCAGCTTCTACCTTAAACATTACACCAGTGCAAGAATATAAGCTTGAAGATCTTATAGAAGAGATTTACATAAAATACACAACACTCAATCAGATGATATCAATGCAGAAGAAAGTCGAGTTTCAGGAATTTTTTGAGATACTTTTTGCTGCAGGGGGAGTCGAGACATCGGCTGAAATAAATTTGAAGAAAACCCCATACGAATATATGGTTGCAGCAGATAAGTTCTACAGCATAAAAAGGTCAAAGATCCTAAGCAAGAACTTTTATAGAAGATTTCCACAAGTTCAAGCAGGAACACTCGGCATCAAACTAGCATCTATCTTCTTAAACAAGTAAATAGATGCTAGCAAATAACTTTTTCCATACACTCACACTGGTTCCATATCAAATGTAACATCATCTTCTAAGAAGTCAAAATCCTCATCTGCCTCAGGTGAGCCATAATCTGCCGAGCTTAGATATGAGTTTATCTCATCGAAGTTAAAATACTCCGGATCAAACTCCTTGCCGACCCAAGCTGAGTACTCTTCGAATTTCGGATCATCTTTATTTGCCAAGACCCTCACAAGATCCTTGTACCCGACTAGACCGCCACAATCCTCCGGCGGCGCAGACCTCTCACCTTCGCTGCAAACAGGATTTTTAAATGTCATATTCCTAGGCAGAACCCTCTCCAACTCTACCCTAACCTCCCATAACTCTACTGGATCGTAGTGGTAAGTCAGAGACTTTCTCTCTGTGCGAAGAATCTGCCTCAAGCTAATACTACTTAAATCTATGCGCAAGTCATCAATATCCTCATCGGGAGATCCAAAGATCATATCTCCAACCCCGAAATAATATGAATACGAATTGAACCAGCCCATTGTCGTTTGAATAATTTTGTGGAAATTTGCTAAGGAGATATTATCTGTAACATAAATCCTTCGCCATATTTCAGGAGAAATGCCATTTAATGATAACTTCAACTGATAAACCTTACTTCTCATCAACATCATATATTGCCTCCCCAA
>JAFGXN010000074.1 GCA_016936615.1 Spirochaetales bacterium
ATAAATATATGAAAGTTTTAATAGTTGGCGGTGTTGCTGGTGGTGCGAGTGCAGCTGCGCGTTTGCGCAGGTTAGATGAGAAGGCAGAGATAATTCTTTTTGAAAAGGGGAAATATATCTCCTTTGCCAATTGTGGTCTTCCTTACTATATAGGAGATGTTATAACTGAGAGAGGAAATCTACTGCTTCAGACCCCGGAATCTTTTAATGCAAGGTTTAATGTTGATGTCAGGGTGGAGAATGAGGTTGTCTCTATTGATCACAAGGAAAAAAAGGTAAAAATTCTTGATAGAAAATCTAAGGCTGAGTATTTTGAGACCTTTGATAAGTTAATTCTATCTCCTGGATCTACTCCGCTGCGACCACCGATTAAGGGAATTGACAGCGATGGGATATTCACCCTCTGGACTGTGGATGATGTAGACAGGATTAAATCTTATGTTAATGCAAAAAAGCCGAAGAAAGCTGTTGTTATTGGCGGTGGATTTATCGGGTTAGAGATGGCTGAGAATTTGGCAGACCTTGGTGTTGAGGTAGATCTTGTCGAGATGCTTGACCAGGTTCTTGCTCCATTTGATTTTGAGATGGCGCAGATTATTCATCAGGAATTTGTTGATAATGGTGTTAAATTACATCTGAAAAATGGTGTAAGTGAGTTTGTGAAGAGTTCTGATGGGCTTGAGGTTGTTCTTCAAGATGGTTCTAGGATTAAGACTGAGATGGTTATGATGTCTCTCGGAGTCAAGCCACAGACTGAATTCTTGAAGTCCTCAGGAATTGAGCTTAATCAGCGTGGTGGAATTGTTGTAGATGATTATCTTGAGACAAATCTTAAAGATATATATGCTGTGGGGGATGCTATTGAGGTAAAAAATTTCATCACTGGTGATAAGACAATGATCCCTCTTGCAGGACCTGCTAACAGGCAAGGACGGCTTGTTGTTGATAATATCTACGGCGCGAAGACAAAATATGACGGTTCATATGGTACGGCGATAGTTAAGGCTTTTTCCCTAACTGCTGCATCAACTGGCTTGAATGAGAAACAGCTCAAACAATCTGGCAAGGTCCTAGGAAAGGATTATTACTCTGTTGTTATCCATCCAAATACCCATGCTAGTTATTATCCGGGGGCAATGCCTCTACACATCAAGGCTCTTGTCTCTTCGGATAAGATGTTGCTTGGTGCGCAGGTTGTGGGAAGTGAGGGAGTAGATAAGCAGATTGATGTTCTAGCCACAGTAATAAAGGCTCGTGCAGGGGTAGATCTTCTAAAATCTTTGGAACTTGCATATGCGCCTCCATATTCGTCAGGAAAATCCCCATCCAATATGGTAGGCTTTGTTGCTGAAAATATAATTGAGGGCAAGGTCAAGGTAATTACAGCTGACATGTTAGACTCGTTTTCAGATGCAGTTTTGCTTGATATTCGAACACCTGAAGAGAACTCAATGGGAAGTCTACCTGATTCTGTGAATATAGATTTAGATGTTTTGCGAGGGAAATTATCTACGCTTGACAAATCTCAGACTTATATTGTCTACTGTGCAGTTGGTCTTCGAGGCTATGTTGCTGCTAGGATCATGATGCAAGAGGGATTTTCAAGTGTCTATAATCTTGCTGGCGGATATTCATCATATAGTTATTACAATTATGAGGTGAATAAAAAGCCTACTCAGACAATGAAGATGGCTCGTGAACTTGAGCAGATTGCTAGTTCAGAGACAACTGTTGTCGACGCTACAGGACTTGCCTGTCCAGGGCCAATCATGCGCGTCAAGCAGAGCCTTGAGACTATCAACCATGGAAATGTCTTAGAGATTCATGTTAATGATCCAGGCTTTAAGAATGATATCGGAACCTGGTGTGAGCGAACTGGCAATACCCTACTTGGAATTACTAAAGAGGGTAAAAAGTTTATTGCTCGTATCAGGAAGGGTAGCCTTGAGTGTGATTTGAACAAGCTAAAATCTCCACACGTGATAGATTCTGGCAATGATAAGACAATTGTCTGCTTCAGTGGGGATCTAGACAAGGCAATAGCAGCGCTGATTATTGCAAACGGCGCAGTCTCAATGGGACGTAAGGTTACAATTTTCTTTACATTCTGGGGGCTAAATGTTATTAGAAAGTCAGAGAAGGTCAAGGTTAAGAAAAGTTTCATCGGGAAGATGTTTGGAATGATGATGCCACGTGGACCAAAGAAATTAGCGCTTTCAAAGATGAATATGGGTGGAATGGGTGCTACAATGATTAAAGGCCTTATGAAAAAGCATAATGTACCACTTCTTGAAGATATGATACAGATGGGATTGAAGTCTGGAATCCGGATGATAGCTTGTAATATGAGTATGGACTTGATGGGAATCAAGGAGGATGAGCTGATCGACGGTGTAGATTTTGGCGGAGTTGCTTCATATCTTGGCGCAGCTGAGACAGCAGATACTAACCTTTTTATATAATAGCATGTGCTGTATCGATAATTCTATTGATACAGCTCTATATTTAAATTATTATATATTAAAGTGAGGTTATTATGGAAAATGTAGGATTAGCTTTTGCGTTAACTTTATTTGCTGGCCTTTCGACTGGAATTGGTGGTGCTATTGCATTTTTTGCTAAAAAGACAAGCACTAAATTCCTTTCTGTTTCGCTTGGATTTTCAGCTGGTGTAATGATTTATGTCTCTATGGTGGAAATTCTTAAGGAGTCTATGCATACACTTCAAGAGACTTCTGGAGATATACTAGGTGCTTGGTTAGTCTTGATTGGATTTTTCTCAGGGATTTTGATAACGGTTATAATTGATAAATTAGTTCCTGCCTATGAGAATCCACATGAGATTAAGATGGTCGAGAGTATGGACAATGATAATACTCAACCTAAGTCAGCGAGACCTACGAAGAGTTTGATGCGTGTAGGGTTCATGACTGCCTTAGCTATTGGTATTCATAATTTCCCCGAGGGGCTTGCGACCTTTATGGCTGCGGTCTCAGATCCTGCGCTTGGTTTGTCAATTGCTGTCGCGATTGCAATCCATAATATTCCTGAGGGAATTGCTGTCTCTGTGCCAGTATTTTATGCCACAGGAAGTAAGAAGAAGGCCTTTTTATATTCGTTTCTATCAGGATTAGCAGAACCTGCCGGAGCTTTAGTTGGATTTTTGTTATTGCGAAGTGTGATGAATGATTTGATGTTTGGAATGGTCTTCTCAGCTGTTGCTGGAATTATGGTTTTTATATCGTTTGATGAGTTGTTGCCAGCTGCAAAGGAGTATGGCGAACATCATTTGTCAATTTATGGTTTGATTGCTGGAATGGCAGTGATGGGAATCAGCATGATTTACTTATAGAAATAGAGAGTTATCAAACAGAGAGGCTATCTTATTTGACAGCCTCTTTTTGTTTATTTAATTTTTCGTGATGAGAGCATCTTGCGAAAGTGAGTCTTTTTCTTTTTTTCTTGAAAAACACCTTCTCGAACAAGTCGCGTATCTTCTACAGAGATAAAGGCCTTAGGGTGGCGCTGCGTGACAATTGTGCTAAACTCTTCTAGCTTCTTTCTGTGCATTATACTGTAGATTACATATGCCTTGCCACGTGAGCCTGTTGCCTCGAAGTGGGTGACCCCATAGCCGTTCTCTTTTAATTTTTCAATAACCTCGCTAGGATCCTTGTTCAGTATCAACCTAACTGAGACCTTTCCCATAGCAATCTTCTCATCAATAACCATTCCAATATAATTACCAGCTGCGAATCCTCCAGCATAGGCGATAATAAATACAAAATTATCTAGACTGCGGATTACCTGCGCAGAGACTAAGACCCATATTGTAATCTCAAAAAATCCAATCAACATCGCAAGCTCTTTTCGACCTTTTGAAATCATAATTATACGAGTAGTTCCAAGAGATACATCTATTATCCTTGAGATAAAGATTACAAGAGGGAAGATTACCCATTTAAAGATGTCTGAATTTATAAATTCTTCCATAAAAATAACTCCTCGATAGTGTTAATTACATTATAGTTGGAAAAAATCATAATTTAAACCCCCATCTAGAAATTATCTCAGAGAATGTAAGTATTTATATTAAAAATATTTAAAAAAACAGAAGGTTTAACAAGATAAACAAATTGTTATTTTTTTCTATCTTGATGTATTTATATAAATCAATTACCTTTTAGTTAAAGGTTAACACCTTTTCTATCCCTTGAATGTTGGGGCTTCTGCCCCGCATTCATTTGTTTGTTATTTAGGAGGATTTGTGAAAAAAACATACTTAGTTATTTTAGCTTTTTTTATTACATTTGGAGCCTTTGCAGAGGTTCATGAACTGACTGTGGAGCAGGCTGTTGAATTAGCCTTGAAGAGTAACCCTACAATGCAGGGTGAGTCTGTAAATCTTGATACGCTTAAAAGAGCTAGAGATTTTTCGTTTAATGATCTATTGCCAAGTCTAAATTTTCAGGCTGCAGTCTCTAGATCTAACGAGGCCTCATCTATGGTTGATCCATTGTCAGGGGGGGCGATTGATTTGCCACAGTGGAGTTCAATCTTTAATTTGCAGCTTCAGTGGCTACTTAATCCAGCGGTTTTTCTTGGGATCAAGCAGAACTCTATTGCTTACAAGGGCGGTCTGCTTCAGTACGAGGATGCTGCAATGAAGGTCACGAGAGATATACACAAGATGTACAATAATATCTATCTATTTGAGAAGACCCTTGGCATCTTTAAGGAGAATTTGGTTACAGCTAAAGAGAGATATGAGAATGCCTTGATAAGCTACAACAATGGGTTTCTTCGAGAATTAGATCTTAAGCAAATTCAGGCTGCCTATGAATCATTGAAGCCACAGTTGATTGAACAAGAGAACCAGTTAGAGGTTTTTCTTATGAACTTTAAGATGCTTCTTGGAATCAAGCAGTCAGATGAGTTGAAGTTGGTACACAATGTAAAGCTGATTGAAGAGGTTCCTATCTTTGATACTCAGAGCTTGATTGATACATATTTGACATCAAGAGCTGATATTCAGAAGATGGAGACTCAGATTGAGGCTTTAAAGGTTGCAAAGGAGGCTCAACTTCTTGGGCAACTTTCGCCAAGTCTTTCAATCTCTATTGGTTATAATCCAATTTCTAGCATTGGTGAGAATATTGATGTCGATTATGCAGATAGGGGTTCATTTTCTATAGGAATATCTATTCCAATAGGGAATTATATCTTTGCTTCGATTCCTCTCAAGGCAGCAATGGATATGGATGACAGTATCAGACAGCTTGAAATTGCTTTGATCAGTTACACAATGGCTGCTGAATTCGAGATTCGGAAGCTGGATTTAGAGTTGAAAAAGATTAAGAAGTCTCTTGATGCGGAAAAATTCAACTCTTCCTTAGCCGAAGATGTCTATGTTCAGACTGAAGAGGCCTACAATGATGGAAATAGGGTTACATATTTGGAATTGGAAGAGGCTCAGAGTAAGTATAATCAAGCAAGGATCTCGTATCTCTCTGAGCAGATAAATCTTTTAAATACTATAGTAGATTTAGAGTATGCGCTAAATGAGTGTATTACTAATATAAATTGTGAGGTAAGTAAATGAAAAAGGGAATAAAGATTACGTTAATTGTTAGTGCTATTTTGTTGTTTTTTGTCATTGTTTTGGTTATTTTGGGCGGAATTAGAAAAAATATTGAGAATGCCGAGAAGGCGGAGGGAGCTGCTACTGAGCAGGGAGAAACCCCGAAGCGTCAAAAAGGCAAAGGCAGACCTGAGGATTTGAGCGAACAGGAGAGGTCTTTTCCTGTAATTGTGCAGAAATTAGAGGGCAGCGAGATTGTGGATTATCTCAAGCTTAATGGTGATATTACTACTGAGGTAGATGTTGATATCTATCCTGATGTTGCTGGAAAGGTAATTGAAATCTACAAGGAGATTGGAGATACAGTGCGAAAAGGTGATATTCTTATGAAGATTGATCCATCTGTGCCAGGTATGAAATATCAGCCAAATCCTGTTAGATCTACAATTTCTGGAACTGTGACTGCTAGATATGTTCAGCTTGGTGCAACTGTAGCGCCGCAGCAGCCTGTCTTTAAGGTTGGAATAATTGATCAGTTGAGAATAATTGCATATATTCCTGAGCGATTCATTGCTCGTGTTAGACCTAACCTTGTAACAAATGTCTTTGTCGATGCCTATCCTGATACTGTCTTTAAGGCAAAAATTGTCGATATGAGCCCTGTTGTAGATCCTATGAGTCGAACTATGAAGGTAAAGCTAGAGTTTGTTGGTAATGTAAGAGGGTTAAGACCTGGAATGTTTGCAAGTATTCAGATAATTGATAAGGTTAAGAAAAACGTCGTAGTTGTTCCCACAGAATCGATTGTTAGAAGATATGACAAGGAGTATGTCTTTGTCTTGGGTGATGATGGTAAGGCAGTCTCCCGTGAGGTTGAAGTCGGCATACAGAAAGATGGTCGTTCAGAGATTGTTAGTGGATTGAATTCAGGAGAGTTTTTGATTGTATCTGGTCAGAGTTTGTTAGACGATGGAATCTTGTTAAATATTGTAAATGCTAAAGATTATGATGAATTGCAGATCTATGTCAAAGCTGAAGAAGCTGAAAAGACTGCAGATGCTGATGCTGATGCTGATGCAGAGGTTGTACCTGAAGATACTGGTGCGGAAAATTAGGAGTCACTATGAATTATGCTGAACGAATTGTAAAAAAGCCAGTAACAATATTAGTATTCCTTGGTTTGATTCTTATTGTCGGTGGGTTAGTAGTGAGGGATCTGGCTATCGATTTCTTGCCAGAGTTTAATCCACCAGTATTGATTATTGTTACAACATATGAGGGTGCTGAGCCAGAACAGGTTGAGCAGAGAATAACACGTCCTATCGAGAGTGTTATAATGAATGTGCGGGATATTCAGGAGGTTACCTCCACATCTTCAAAGGGTATTAGTACTGTCGTGCTGATGTTTGAGTGGTCGAAGGATTTGAACATTGCTCAGAATGAGGTACGGGATAAGCTTGAGATGATTAAGCGATTTCTACCCGAAGAGGCAGAACTTCCTCAGATATTTAAGATAGATCCGCAGTCTTTCCCTATAATGTACTTTACTGTACAGGGTGACAGAAGTGAACAGGATCTATTCGACATTGCAGATGATATCCTAGTTCCAAGACTTGAACAGATTAGTGGAGTTGCTAGTGCTACCCTCTCTGGAGCAAGAGAACCGATTGTAAGTGTGGAGGCTAAGCAGAATAGACTTGATGCTTATAATCTCTCTTTGACTCAGGTCTCTCAGATCTTAGCTTCGCAGAATATCAAAGAGTCTGGTGGTGAGTTAGACGAAGGGCTTACACGATATATTGTAACAAATACAGGTGAGTTTAAAACGCTTGAGCAGATTGAAGATACTGTCGTAACATCATATAATGGCGTTCCAGTTCGTATTCGAGATTTTGCTGATGTTAAGATGGGCTTTAAAGATAGAGAATCTGTAGTCTATATAAATGGTAAGCCAGGTCTGCAGATTGCAGTAACCAAACAATCTGGCTCGAACTCAGTAAAGGTTGCTGATAATGTTTATAAAGAGCTAGAAAAAATCCAATCATCTCTTCCTTACGGAGTATCGTTAAACTTAGAGTATGATATGACAAAGTTTATTAGGACAATTATTGGACAGGTAGGCTCATCCGCTTTGTACGGAGCCTTACTTGCGATGATAGTCTTATTTATCTTTCTTCGAAGTCCGAGAGCTACTATCATTGTTGGTGTTTCGATTCCGGTTTCTCTATTAATTACTATGATGGCGATGTATTTTGCAGGATTATCGTTGAATATTATCTCCCTGACAGGTCTAATCCTGGGTATAGGTATGATAGTAGACTCCTCGATTGTAATTATTGAGAATATTTTTAGATACAGGGAAAAAGGTTCAAAGCTCAAGACCTCTGCAGTTCTTGGAACAACTGAGATGCTTGGTGCAATCTCTGGATCTACATTGACAACTGTTGCAGTATTTCTCCCTATGGTATTATTCCAGAAGGAGTTAGAGGTTATAGGTGTATTCACTCGAGATCTTGCTTTTACAATTGTAATTGCGCTTATGTCATCCCTGTTTGTTGCGATTGTTCTAGTTCCTGTACTTGCATCAAGGAAGTTAACTGGTCTCTACAGTAAGAAGCAAAGACCAATAAAGACTAAGACCTTTGGTGCAGTTGATAAAGCGATTGAGTATGTTCTTGTAAAAATTGATAATGGTTACAAGGCATCGTTGAGATATATTGTAAATCATCTCTGGATAAAATTAACAATCTTTCTTGTTGTATTTTTCGTAATGATTCCCATGTCTCTCTTCTACTTTGGGTCTAAGGGGTTTAATCTTTTTCCAGAGGGAAATGATGACCAAGTTACATTAGCTATTGAGTTGCCTCCAGGAACAAAGTTGTCTGAGTCAGAGAGGATTGCTATGGATCTTGCTCAGCAGATTGAGCGAGATATTAAAGGTATTTCGTCTCTATTTGTAGCAGCTGGAAATCCTGACTTTTTTGGAAATAGTAAATCAAATGAGGCTTCAATCCAAATTCTATTGTTAGATGGAAAAGAGAAGGTTGAGAACTCATACGAGGTTCAGCAGACATTGAGAGAGTATTTTGATCAGTATCCAAATGCGCAGTTTAAATTTGACTCTGGGCGTGGAGGTATGGGTGGCGGAATGCCTATAGATGTTCAGATAAAGACACAAGATCTTGAGAAGGCGAAAGAGATTGCAGATCAGCTTTTGGCAAAGATTAAAGAGAGACTTCCTGAAGTTCTTGAGCCAGATATTTCGTTGGATGATGCTCTTCCTCAGATCGAGGTCGATATTGATAGAGCAAAGGCTTCTTCTCTTGGGTTAAATGTGTTTACTATTGGCTCAGAGGTTGCAGCAAATATTAATGGTCGACGTGCTACAATATATAGATCTGGAAGTGATGAGTATGATGTCGTTGTTAGACTTGCAGAAGAGGATAGAATGAGTATGGCGGATATAGATCGTATAACTGTGACTAATCCAATGGGTCAGAAGATCCCTATATCAAGTTTTGCAACATTAAAATACTCTCAGGGTCCTGTCAAGATAGACCGAATAGATCAGTCTCGTGTAGTCAGTGTTCAGGGTGGTAAGGAGAGGACAGCATCTACTACAAAGATTACTCGTGAAATACAGAAGATAATTGATGAAGAGATTATTATTGACAATGATGTGATTATAACCTTTGGTGGAGACGCTGAAGATATTCAGAACTTAGTCTGGAAGGTTATAAAAGTTTTTTTTATAGCTCTTCTTCTAGTCTTTGCAATTATGGCAAGTATATTCGAGAATATTTTTGATCCTCTTATTATCTTTTTGACCTTACCGACGTTGTTTATAGGAGTTGCTATTATCTACTTCTTATCGGGGCAGGGAATCTCAGCATTTACCTTTGTGGGAATTGTAATGCTCTCGGGAATTGTTGTTAATAATGGTATTGTTCTTGTGGACTATACTAATTTACTACGAAACAGAGGATATTGTATAAAAGATGCGATTGTCGAAGCTGGTGGTAGCAGATTGCGACCGGTTCTTATGACAACGTTGACAACAGTTCTTGGTATGGTTCCAATGGCTTTTTTCCCTGGAGAGGGTTCTGATATGGTTCAGCCACTAGGATTCACAGTAATCGGAGGTTTGACCTTCAACACCTTGATCACACTCTTCTTAGTTCCTGTAATCTATTACGCATTTAACTTTCATAGAGTCAAAAAGGCAAAGTGTTCTGCTGATTCTAGTTCTGTTAATGACGAAGGTGTAGAGGAAGATGGGGGTGAAGCATGAAAAGAATTGAAATAATTGCTAATAAATCAATTGAAGAGGATATTGTAGAAGCTGTTGAAGCTACTGTAACTGAGTCTCGCTATACAAAAGTCCTAGATGTTCACGGACGGGGGTCAAATGGCTCCCGCTTCGGCGACAATATCTGGCCAGAGCTGAATTTCATCCTTTTAGTCTTCTGCAATGATGCGGAAGCTGAAAAATTATCACGAGGACTTGTTCAAATAAAGTCAGAGTTTCCAAATGAGGGGATGAAAGCCTTTATTTGCGATGTAGATATGATACTTTAAGAGGTTTAGAGTGGATTATAAGGCGTTGATAATAGAAGATGATCAGGATATCGCAGAGTTGATTTCATTGTATATCAAAAAGGATGGAGCAGTTGCACAGATTGCAGGGAGTGCTGAAGAGGGGTTTGGGCTTCTTGACCAACACGCATATGATGTTATTGTCCTTGATATAAATCTTCCAGGGATTGATGGTTTCAGGTTTTTAAAAAAAATGAGAACCTTCAGCTCAGTTCCTGTTGTTATTGTCTCGGCTAGGGAGGCAGATCTTGATATTATAAAAGGCTTTGAAGATGGGGCAGATGACTTTGTCACAAAGCCTTTCTCTCCTGCTGTTCTAGTTGAGCGAATTAAGGCAAATGTAAAGCGGTATAGGCAGAAGGAAGAGGAGTTTAACAAGAAGATAATCTTTGGCGAGTACAGCTTTAATTTGAAAGGCAATTTTGTTGAGTATGATGGGAAAAAGTTGAATCTAGCAGAGAAAGAGCTTGATGTGCTTCGTTTTTTACTTGAGCATGCTGGTGAATCTGTCACAGTTTATGATATCTTCCAGCATGTTTGGGATAACCAATATGGAGATATCGCGACAGTATCAGTCCACATCCAACGACTGCGAAAGAAGCTTGAGAAGAATCTGATAGAGACAGTATATGGCGAAGGCTACAGGATACCATCTGATAAGGTAAAAAA